>JAADGT010000143.1 GCA_013152215.1 Deltaproteobacteria bacterium | reverse complement strand
CCCAGGTAGTCGTTGGACGAGAAGCACAGCATGTCCCGGCCGTCCACCCGGACCCGGGCCCCGCAGGGGCCCTCCAAGGGGCGCAGGGTCCGGTAGCTGTCGGACGCCCGCAGGGCCTCCAGCTCGTCCCGCACCCAGGCCGGGATCACAGGGCCCTCCCGCTCCCCTCGGCCACCGGCCGGAAGCCCAGGTCCCGCACCATCCTCAGGTCCTGGTCCGGGTGGCGGCCGGCGGTGGTCAGGTAGTGGCCCACCATCATCCCGTTGGCCCCGGCGTAGAAGATCCACGAGGCCAGGTCCCCCAGGTTTCGGTCGCGGCCCGCGCACACCTTGATCGTGGCCCGGGGCAGCAGGAACCGGTACACGGCCACGATCTTGAGGCACTCCAGGGGCGGCAGCGGAGGCATGTTCTCCAGGCGGGTGCCTTTGACCGGCACCAGGAAGTTCAGGGGCACGCTGTCCACCTCCAGCTCCCGCAGGGTCAGGGCCATCTCCACCCGCTGGGCCCGGCTCTCGCCGATGCCGAAGATCCCGCCAGAGCAGGTCATGAACCCCAGGCGCTTGGCCGTGCGCACGGTCTCCACGTCGTCGTCGTAGTCGTGGGTGGTGCAGATCTCGGGGAAGAAGCTCCGGGCGGTCTCCAGGTTGTGGTGGTATCCCCGTAGCCCGGCCTCCCACAGGCGGCGGAGGGCAGCCTCCGACAGGATGCCCAGGCTGGCGCAGGGGCTCACCTCGCCTTCGGCCGCGATGCGCCGCACGGCCTCGCACACCCGGTCCAGGTCGGGTCCCTCGCCCACGGCCGTGCCGCTGGTCACGATACCGAACCGGTTCGCGCAGATGCCGGCGCCCTCCCGGGCCGCGGCCACGATCTCGTCGGGGTTCTTCAGGTCGTACACCGGCGCCTCGGTCCGGTGATGGGCCGACTGGGCGCAGAAGGCGCAGTCCTCGGGGCACCGGCCGCTCTTGGCGTTCACGATGCCGCACAGCTCCACGTCGTATCCCTTGAACCGGCGGGCGAGCCGGTTGGCCGAGGGGAACAGGTCGTACACCTCCGGCCCTTCGAGCTCCATGAGCTCCACCGCCTCCTCGGCCGTGATTTGCCCCCCGTCGTAGATCCGTTGCTCCAGCGCCTCGATCCTCTCTCGCATCCGTGGCCTCCCAGAAAGAACCGCCGCCCCGCGGGCGGCGCGAACGCCCGTAGGTAGCACGGAGAAGGGGACCTCGTCAACCAAAAGAGAGATCCTGGTTGACGGAGTTGCCTGCGGCTCCGCCAGAGTGGAACATGGTGTAACAGCGTGGGAAGAAAAGTTCTCAGGCTAGGCGGCTGGGCGGCTAGGCAGCCCCCTTTCCTCCAACGGGGGGAGAGAGCCGGGGTGAGGGGAGGCAGCCCAGCAGCCAAGCCGCCTGGCCTCCTGGCTGCCCAGCGGACGCGAAGCGTCCCAACGATTCACGATTTACGTCAGTTCCCGACCAACGACGAACGACCAGCGGCCGTTGTTGCCGTGACGGGTGACGGGTGGGCCGCCTGGCCGCCCGGCCGCCAAGCTGCCCAGCGGACGCAAAGCGTCCGAACCTCCCCGGCCCCCCTCTTGCATCCCCGACGGCCCTCGGTGTTCCGTCCCGTCTTCCCAGTGACTTCGGTCGTTGGTCGTTGGTCTGGGGCCTTCGGCCCGCTGGGCGGCTAGGCTGCTAGGCGGCCAGGCGGCTCGTGACCCCGCCGCCGGCTGTGGCCCCCGGATCAGGCAACGTTACCTTCCCCGTCGCCCGGCCCCGCACAGGGCCTGATGGGGCTTCCCCGGAGCTCGATTGAGACTTCTGCCGGTTCTCCTCGTGCTCGCCACTTCGCTGATCCTGGCCTGGCCGGCCGAGGCGGGGGTGCGGCCGAGCCAGGTGCTGGTGCTCTACAACGCCGACTGGTCCGGGGACGCGCCCCTCACCGACCCCGGGCCCGACTCACGGGAGATCGCCGAGCTCTACGTGGCCCGGCACACCGACCCGGCCACCGGCGAGCGGCCGTACCTGCTGGGCCTGCGGTGCCGGCATCGCATGGGCCACCTGAACGGGCCTCATCTGGTGGAAGAGAGCCGGGACAACGGGGCCGGGGTGGTGCTGCGGGGGGAGGGGAGGGCTGCCACGTCCGCGGGCGAGCTGCGGGACAGCCGGCTGGTGGAGCTGGTGCTGCCGAAGAGCGAGGCGCCGTGGCGGTTCGACACTCTGCGGGTGGTGCTCCGGCCGGAGAAGGGCGATCCGATCACAGTGGTGGACCGGGGCCGGAGCCGGTTTCCGAAGCGGGTGTCGGTGCAGGATGAGGGCAAGTGGAACGTGCGCCTGAACGGCCGGTCGTTCCTCACGGGCTCGTTCACGGTCGAGGCCACCATCCGGGACACGACGGACCAGGTGCACACCTGGACGGCCCGGTACGCCGACATCCTGGATGTGTCCTGCAGCCGCACCGGAGCCGACGGCGTGCGCGACGACCGGAACTTCGAGGAGGACGTGGCCGAGCCGGTGCGCCGGTTCCTGGAGGACCCGGCCAACGCCCGGCCCGACGGCACCCTGCTCAAGGACCACGTGCTGTTTTTCGTGGTGTGCTACGGTCTTCCCAAGACGGCCGCGGCCACCTATGGCATCGCCCGGGGGGTCACCGCGAGCCGGGGGGACCACGGCCCGGCCGTGTCCCTGGAGCAGCGGCTCCAGCTCCTATACTACGACGTCGAGGGGGCCCTGGGGTTCGTGCCCCGTCCCCACCGGTTCAACGGCCGAAACCCGTTCACGGCGTACCTGTTCCGGGCTCCCCAGGCCTGGCCCCTGTACGGCAAGCGGGTCAACCCGTTCCTGCACCCCCTGGTGTACAAGAAGGACAAGGGGAGCCTGGACGCGCTTCCGGACCCGCTGCGGTTCACCCCGGAGAACCGAGCCCGGTTCCCGGGCCGGCACCTCTACTTCGCCATGCGGGTAGACGGCACCACCCCCCTGGAGGCCCGGGGCCTGATCGACCGGGCGGTCTACGCCACGCGGTACGCCGGGCCGGCGATGGGCGGAAGTCGTCATGTCAGCGGAAAAGATGGGGGGCGGGCTGTGTTGGCATGGCTGCGTAAGCGATTTGCCCATGTGGCGGATCCCAGTGTCAGAGCTGAGAAGCCGCGTTTCCTGGTCCTATCTCCGGGGGAAGGGTTTTTCAACAAAACAGACGTGTTCTTGCCGGGCGGAGTTGCAGGACGGGTGATCTCCAGTAACTCATGGCAAGGAAAAAAGGGGGGGATGGTGGAGCACCTGGCCCGGGGTGTCACGGTCACGGCCGGTTCGGCCGCTGCAGGTGGCGCTCGGCCGCCCCACATCCACGACAAGAGCTGGTGGGACGACGAGATCCTGTACCCGCTCCTGCTCCGGGGCTACACCGTGGGCGAGGCCCTGCTGGCCAACCAGATGCACCTGGAGTGGATCACCACGTTCGTGGGCGACCCTCTGTACCGCCTGCCTCGGACGCCCGAACCGGACACCCGGCCTCCAACGATCGCTTCAGGCGGGGTGCGTACCTACCGATACCTGACCGAGGAGGGCAAAAAGGCCCTGTGGGTGGCCGTGAACCTGGACCAGACTCGGGGGCCCGAGGTGGCCCAGATGCGGCTCACGGCCGGCGGCCGGACCGCCGTCTGCCAGACCTTCGAGGCCCGGCCGTACGTGAGCCTGTTGCGAACCGACGCCGTGGACCGGGGCCCGTGGAAGATCGAGTTGCTGGATCCGTACGGGAACCGGAGCGAGACGGTCTGGAACCCCTGACGGGTCGTCAGGTCGGTCGGAGGACTCTCAACGTATGGCAGAGGGAAAAGAGGTCCTGTTCATCGCGCATCGGGTTCCGTATCCCCCCGACAAGGGGGAGAAGATCCGGGCGTTCCATCAGATCCGGCATCTCGCCGAAAGGGGATGGAAGGTTCACCTGGTTTCCCTCGTGGACCGGCCGGAGGATGCGGAATCCTGGGGCGCCTTGAAGCGCTGGTGCGCATCGGTGTTCTGCGAGGTCGTGGATGCGCGGTACCAGAGGCTCCGGTGCCTCGCGGCCCCCTTTCTCCGGCGTCCGCTGTCCGTTCCCTATTTTCACCGCAGAGTCCTCCAGCGAAGGGTGAACCAGATCCTGGAGCAACGCCCGATCAGGGCGGTGTTCTGTTACTCGGGTGCTACGGCCGAGTACGTGTTCCGCTCGAAAATCCCGCGGTTGTCCAGCCGGCTCGGGGGCCCGAACGCTGGGAGGCCCAAGTGCAGTGAGACCGGAGCCAGGTCTTCGGATCAGCCGCCCAGCCGCCCAGCCGCCCAGCCGCCCAGCGCCTCGGCCGGCCGGCCGAGGCTCGTCATGGACCTCGTGGACGTGGACTCGGACAAATGGGCCCAGTACGCCCGCTGGACCCCCTGGCCGTGGAAGGCGGTCTACCGCCTGGAGTCGATCCTCCTTTCCCGCTATGAGCTCGCCGTGGCGCGGGCGTTCGACGTCGTGACCCTGGTCTCCCCGGCCGAGGCGGAGCTGTTTCGGGGAAGGGTCGGCCCGGAGGCGCGGGTAGAGGCGCTGGCCAACGGCGTGGATCTCGATTACTTCCGGCCCGGGGCGGGTGCCGAAGGGGACGCCAGGGCTGCCCCAGGCGGTCCCGAGATCGTCTTTTGCGGTGCCATGGACTACTACCCCAACGTGGACGCGGTCGCGTGGTTCGCGCGGACGGTGCTCCCGTTGATTCGCCGTGAGGTTCCCAAGGCCCGGTTCACCGTGGTGGGATCGAATCCCACCGCGGAAGTCCAGCGCCTGGAGGATTTGCCTGGGGTGACGGTGACCGGGCGGGTGTCCGACGTCCGTCCCTACGTGGGCCGGGCACACGTGTCCGTGGCCCCAATCCGGATCGCCCGCGGGGTGCAGAACAAGGTGCTCGAGGCCATGGCGATGGGAAAACCGGTGGTCGCGAGCCCCCAGGCATACGCGGGGCTCCGGGCAGAGGCGGGGAGCCACCTGATCGTGAGCGAGCTCCAGGCGAAGGCGTTTTCCGCGGAGGTCGTCGCTCTGTTGAAAAACGCCCAGGCACGGGAAGCCTTGGGGCGCCGGGCCCGCCGGCAGGTGGAGGCCGTTTACCGCTGGGAGAGTTGTCTCTCCCCCTTGGAATCTTTGCTCACAGGAGAATAGGTCTCGGGAGACAGGCCATGAGTGGGATGCAGGTCACCGTATCGCAGCTTCGGGGCGGGGAAGATGCCGCGTGGGACGCCTATGTTGAGGCCCATCCCCTGGGGAGCCCCTATCACCTGACCGCGTGGCGGGACGCCATCGAGCAGACCTTCGGCCACGAGGCCAGGTACCTGGCGGCGCGCAGGGGGGGCGTGATGGTGGGCGTGCTGCCCCTCTTCCACGTACGCTCCCTGCTGTTCGGATCGATGCTGGTGTCCGTGGCGTTCGCAGTGTACGGCGGGGTCCTGGCAGACGACGAAGATGCGGCCCGGGCCCTGGAGGACGCGGCGGTCGGTCTGGCGGACTCCCTGGGGGTGGATTACCTCGAGCTTCGAGATCGGGTGGACCGCGCCGAGCGGGGCGGCACTCGAAAGGATCTCTACGTGACGTTCCGGAAGCCGCTCCCCGGCTCGCCCGAGGAGGTTCTGGGACAGATCCCGCGGAAGACGCGGCGAATGGTGCGGTTGGGCATCAAGGCCGGACTCGTGGGGGAGTTGGGGCGGGGGGCACGGGTGGTGGACGAGTTCTACCGGCTTTTCGCGCTGAACCTGCGAAAACTGGGCACGCCGGCCTTCCCCAAAACCCTGATCGAGAACCTCCTCGCGGCGTTCGGAGAACGGGCCGACATCCTGGTGGTTCGAACGCCCGAAAAGCGGCCCGTGGCCGCGGTGCTGAACCTCTACTTTCGAGACGAGGTGTTGCCGTACTACAGCGGCGCGACGCCCGAGGCGCAGCCCCTGGGCGGCAATAATTTCCTCTACTATGACCTCATGGTGAAAAGCATCGAGCGGGGCCACCGAATTTTCGATTTCGGCCGGAGCAAGGCCGACACGGGGCCCTACCACTTCAAGCGGCACTTCGGGTTCGAGCCCGAGCCGCTCCCATACCGGTTCCACCTGGTGCGGGCCCAGTCCATGCCGGACCTAAACCCGACGAATCCCAAGTACCGCAAGGCCATCGAGGCGTGGAAGCGCCTTCCCCTGGCCCTCACGACCTGGATCGGACCCCGAATCGTCCGGGGTATCCCATAGCTGTTGCCTTTCTCGAGGGAGAGACGAATTCATGTCGTTTCGCGTTCCAGTGGGTGGTTTCATCGTCGTTGCGGGGGCCGACGCTCGGATTCCCCCCGGCACCGGGCCGGAGCCGAATCGGGAATACCGGTCCGACGGGGTAGGGGGGGCGGCCTGGGAAGGGTTCCCGGGGCAGGGCCTGTGGGAGGGAGAAGGCCTGCTCGTGGCCCACGATCTGGATCTCACGAACGAGAGGGCACTCCGGCAGGAGCTGGGGTTTGGTGGGGACGAGCGACCGGCTGCCGGCGAGCTCCTGGCCCGGGCGTACCGGGCCTGGGGCATGGGCATGGCGGACCGGCTGAGGGGGGCGTTCGCCTTTGCCCTGTGGGACCCGGAGGCCCGCACCCTGTTCGCGGCCACTGACCCATACGGCATCCGCCCCGTGGTGTACGCCGAGGTGCCGGACGGGCTCGTAGTGGGCTCCCGGATCCGCCAGGTGCTCCTCCACCCCGACGTGGACCGCCGGATCGATCCGGACGCGGTGTTCCAGTACCTGTTCTTCTCCGCCATCCCCTCGCCCCACACCGTCTACCGGGGGGTGCGTAAGCTCGGGCCGGGCCATTGGATCCGGTGGACTCCCCACGGCTGCAAGGTGGGACGGTACTACGACATCCGGTACCGGCCGGACCGCACCGTGGACGAGCGGTACTGGCGCCGCGCCATCCCCCTGGAGGTGCGGCGGGCCGTGGGGCGGTTCGTGCCGCTCTCCGATCCAGACCGCACGGGCTGCTTCCTGTCGGGCGGCACCGACTCGAGCTCGGTCGCGGGCTACTACACCCGGCTTGCGGGCCGGCCGGCCCGCACCTTCTCGATCGGGTTCGACGAGCCCGGGTACAACGAGCTCGATTACGCCCACGTCGCGGCCCGGCACTTCGGCACCGAGCAGCACGACGCGTTCGTGACCCCGGGTCAGGTGCTGGAGCTCCTGGAGCACCTGCCCCACGTGTACGACGAGCCGTTCGGCAACTCGTCGGTGATCCCGGCCTATTACTGCGCCCGGTTCGCCCGGGAGCACGGGGTGGAGGTGCTGCTGGCCGGCGACGGCGGCGACGAGATCTTCGGCGGAAACGAGCGCTACGTCACAAACCTGGTGTTTGAGCGCTACCATCGGATTCCCGGTCTCCTCCGGAAAGGGGTGATCGAGCCGCTGCTCCGGGCGCTTCCCGCTCGGGGGGTGGCCCACAAGGCCCAACGGTACGTGCGGCGGGCCAACATCCCGAACCCCGACCGGTTCTACTCGTACAACCTGCTGTACGAAGAAGGGGCGACCCGGGTGTTCCGGCCGGAGTTCCTGGACCAGGTGGATCCGGAGAGCTTTCTGCGCCTGGCCCGGCGCCACTACCGCGCGGCCGCCCCGGCCGACGACACCGACCGGCTGCTCTATCTGGACATGAAGTTCACCATCACCGACAACGACCTGCGCAAGGTCACCCAGATGACCGAGGCGGCCGGCGTGCGGGTGCGCTACCCGCTCCTGGACCGCGACCTGGTGGACTTCACCGCCACCATCCCCCCGGAGCTCAAGGTCAAACCGGGACGGAACCGCTACGTCTTCAAGCGGGCCATGGAAGGGTTCCTTCCCCGGGAGATCATCGAGAAAACGAAGCACGGCTTCGGGCTCCCGGTGGGCCCCTGGTTCGCCCGCCACCCCGACCTGAACGCCCTCGTGCGCGACACGCTCCTCACCCCCAGCGCCCGCATCCGCGACTGGATCCGCCCCGAGTTCCTAGAAGAGCTCCACCAGGGCCTCTACGGCGACAGCCCGGCCTATGCCGGCGGCAACCTATGGGTGTTCTTGGTGCTTGAGTTGTGGCTGGGGCAGGCTGGGCGGCCAGGCGGCTAGGCAGTTGGGCGGCTGGGAGGGCGTGATGGCGGGCGTGGACGAGCGGTGGAGGCGGTTGGATGTGTGGAGGCTTGCCGACGAGCTGGCGAGGCAGGTGTACGCGGTGACCAGAGAGTTCCCGAAGGAGGAGACTTACGGTATCACGGCCCAGCTCCGCCGCGCGGCACTTTCCGTGCCCACCAACATCGTGGAGGGGTGTGCAAGGCGCGGAGACCGGGAGCTGTCTCGATTCCTGAGCATTGCCTTCGGGTCGTTCTCAGAGGTGAAGTACCTTCTGTACTTTTCCAACTCCATTGGTTACCTCCCGGCAGAGCAATACGAGGTGCTCGCCGCCCGCTACGATGAGTTGGGCAAACGGCTGTGGGCGTTTTACGAGAAAGTGAGGAACTCCGATGAGAAGTGAAACCGGATGTCGGGTCCCTGGGGAGCGAGAGACAGACCGCTGCGCAGCGTTCCGGCAGTCTGGCCGCCCTGCCGCTCTGCCGCCGAGCCGCCATGTCGCGGGCAGCCCTGCCGCCTTGCTGCCTGGCAGCCCAGCCGCCTAGCTGACCCCCATGAAGATCATACATCTCCTCGACCACAGTCTCCCTCTCCACAGTGGCTACACTTTCCGGAGCCGAAACATTCTGCTGTGCCAACTGCGGCAGGGCCTCCGTCCGGTGGCCGTGACGTCCCCGAAACACGAGGCCGCGTGGAAAGGGGAGTGGCGGCCCAAGGAAGAGTTCGACGGGATCGCCTACCATCGATCCGGGCCCGTCTCCGGGCGGGTGCCGGCCTGGGCCGAGATCCGGCTGGTGGCACGGACTCGGGCCAAACTGGAAGAAGTTTCAAGGGAGGAGAGGCCCGCCGTGATCCATGCCCACAGCCCGGTGTTGAACGCGTTTCCTGCGCTCCGGGTGGGCCGGGAGAACCGCGTGCCGGTCGTGTACGAGATCCGGGCGTTCTGGGAGGATGCGGCCGTGGACCATGGTACCCACCGGGAGTGGGGCCTTCGGTATCGGATGATCCGGGCCCTGGAGACCCGGGCCTGTCGCCAGGCCGATGCGGTGGTGACCATCTGCGAGGGGTTGCGGGAGGACCTCGTCGCTCGGGGCATTCCGGAGCGCAAGATCACCGTGGTGCCCAACGCCGTGGACCCCGAGGAACTCCGGCCCGTCCCCCGCGACCCGGCCCTCCGGTCCCGCTGGGGCGTGGGGGAGAGTGACTTCGTGGTCGGGTTCATCGGCTCGTTCTACCACTATGAGGGCCTCGACCTCCTCCTCCAGGCCCTCGCCCGGCTGACAACTGCGGTGACGGGTGACGGGTCACGGGTGACGAGTGGCACACGTCCCAACGTCCCAACGTCCCAACGTCCCAACGTCCGAGCGGTGCTCATCGGCGGCGGCCAGGAGGACGAGCGGCTCCGGGCCCTGGCCCAGGACCTGGGCGTGGCCGACCGGGTGGTGTTCGCCGGCCGCATCCCCCACCACGAGGTGCCGGCCGCCTACGCGGCCTGCGATGCCCTGGTCCTGCCCCGCAAGTCGATCCGGCTCACCGAGCTGGTGACGCCCTTGAAGCCCCTGGAGGCCATGGCCCTGAACACCCCCGTCATCGCGAGCGACGTGGGCGGCCACAAGGAGCTCGTCCGGGACGGCGAGACCGGTCTTCTGTTCCCGGCGGGGGATCCAGCGGCCCTGGCTGATCGCATTCGAACCCTGGCACGGGACCCGGACCTGGCGAACCGCCTTCGGGAGAACGGACGCCGCTGGGTCACGGCCGAGCGCACCTGGAAGCGAAACGGCGAGATCTACCGGGAGGTGTATGGGAACGCGTTGGGATGTTAGGACGTTAGGAGGCTGGGAGGCTGGGAGGCTAGAGGGTCCAGCGTCTGACCTCTCGTGTCGGGTCGTTCATAGATCACCTCGGCTTCTGCAACGATGTCCTGGACGAACGCCCGCTCCTCGAGGAGCTTCCGGAGTTCCTCTGGAGTGTAGGCCAGGATGTCCACCGCCACCGGCAGGTCCCACGCGAGGTACAGCTCCTCGAGCCGCTCGATGAAGCGTTTGTCCGTTCGGTACACGACCACGAGATCCACGTCGGTCTCCGGATCGTCGTCGCCCCGTGCCCGGGAACCGAACAGCAGGATCCGCCCCGGGTCGAACCGGCGAAATGACCGGATCGCCGCCTCCCGGATCTGATCGTTCGAAAACCGTCGTCGTATAGTCCGGATGCTATCATCGCCCCCCACGCGGCACAACGGCCCCTCGGGCCGGCTAGGCGGCTAGGCTGCTGGGCAGCGGACGCAACGCATCCCAACGATTCACGATTTACGATTTACGGCAGTTCCCGATTTACGGCCGTTCCGAACCACGTGGCGTCGTTGCGCCGTGGCGTGAGCCCTCCCCCTGGATCTTCCCAAGGGGTGCGGGTAGGATGAGACCCAGGAAGCGTGCTAGCGTCCCAACGTCTTTAGCCGCAGATCCACACAGACGGGCACAGAAGCCTTTCGGTCCTACGACTCACGACCAACGACTCACGCTTCACGGCGGTTCCCCATGCTTACCGAGACGCAGATCGAATCCATCCGCGAGTACGCCCGGTCCCGGCCCGAGATCGTGGCGGTGTACCTATTTGGCAGCGAGGCCGAAGGTCGGTCGAGGCCGGACAGCGACGTGGACCTGGCGGTGATGACCCACCGACCGCTGAGCGGACTGGACCGACTCGACATGGAGGTGCACCTTTCGTCGCGGATCGGGCGGAACGTGGACCTCATCGTGTTCGAGACGGCAGATCCGGTCCTGAAACACCAGATCCTCAAGCCCAAGAAGCTACTCTATGAGGCGGATCGCACCGAGCGCATCCGCAAGGAAACGGCCGGGCGTCACGAGTACCTGGACACCCGGTGGCTGCATCGCGAGACACGGAGGCTGGCAGGTGGTTGAGGAAGAGGTCGTATCCCGAAAGCTGGCCATGCTCCGTCGGTACGTGGACGCATTGCGAGCGGCAACAGACATCACGTGGGGCAAGTACCGGTCGGATCTCCGTGCCCGCGCTTTTGTCGAACGATACCTGCATCTGGCCACCGAGGCCGTGCTGGACCTGGGGAACCACATCGTGAGCCAGGAGGGCTGGAGGGAACCCAAAGGGTACGCGGATCTCTTCGCCGTATTGTGCGAGAACGGCGTGATCCCGCCGCAAAGGCTGGAGGAGTTCCAGCGGATGGCCGGTTTCCGGAATCTCCTGGTTCAACGGTACGAGCAGGTCGACGACGAGATCGTTTATGGGGTGTTCCGCAAGAGGCTTGGCTCGTACGAGGGGTTTGCCGAACTCGTGGCGCAGTGGGTGAAGGCTAGGAGGCCAGGAGGCTAGGAGGCTGGCGCAGGAGCCTGCTCCTGCAGGCGATCGATCCCATGCGGTGGCCTCGCGTCCCAACGTCCCCCTGTGCCGCCTGCGGACGTTTCGTGGCCACGATATGATGCCTGAGGAGTGTGAACACAAGAGGGAGGAGGTGGTCACATGGAGACCGTGGGCATCCGGGAGCTGAAGGCGCGGCTTAGTACATACGTGAAGAGAGCCAGGGAGGGTGAGACGATCGTGGTCACGGATCGGGGCATGGCCGTTGCGGAGCTCCGGCCTCTGAGCCCGGAGCGGGCGGCAGCCGAGGCCCTGGTGGCCGAGGGACGGGCGGCATGGGGCGGGGGCAAGCCTGCGGGATTCCGAAGGGTAAAGATCAAAGGGCGGCCCCTCTCCGAGACGGCGCTTGAGGAGCGGCGTTGATCCTGTACCTCGACACGAGCAGCCTTCTGAAGCTGTACGTGGAAGAAGCCCACTCGGCCGACGTGGCCGCGGGGGTGGACGAGGCCGAGATCGTCGCCACCTCGGTCGTGTCCTACGTGGAGTGCCTCTCCGCACTCGCGCGGCGATGTCGCGGGGGCGATCTGAGCCGGGAACGCCGAGACGATTTGGTCGCCGCCCTCGCCGGGCACTGGCCTCGCTACCTGGTCTTGCAGATCGACGAGCGGCGCGCCGGCGATCTGGCCCTTCGTGATCGTCCCGAGAACGTGCAGGTCTCGTTCAGCTCGCTCGACCGGCCGCTCAACCGCGCCGCCCGGGCGGAGGGTCTGAATGTGCTGGCACCGGAGGGGTTCGTCTGAGGCCCGTCCCAACCTCCCTAGCCACAGATTCACACAGATGGGCACAGATGGCCCGCCACGCGGGCCGCTAGGAGGCGGGGAAGCGAGAAGGCTAGAAAGCTGGGATGCCGTGTTCCGTCCCAGCATCCCAACGTCCTAGCGTCCCACGATTTACCATTTACGATTCACGAAAGTTTGGCGGTGACAAGTGACCAGTGACGCGTGACGGCGCGCCCTCCGACGAACGCCCCCGCGGCCTTTCCCAACCATTTACGATTTACGGTTCACGGCGGTTCCCGATTTACGGCAGTCCCCGTCCCAACGTCCCAGCGTCCTAACGTCCGAACGATTCACGATTTACGGCTTTTCCCACGATTCACGGAAGTCCCGCCCCACCTCGGGTGTGAACCCCATTTCCCTCCCCGTTTCCCCAAGGCATTCCATGTCACAGTATAGGAAAAAAAGTTCCCTTTCAGGGGGCATGGCAGGCCTCAAGGGATTTCCCCGCAACCCCCCAAAGATGACACAGCTGCGCTCTCCCTCTGGGGGAGCGGTCCCAAAGCCACGCCAAGGACCCTGCCAGGCCTACCGGCCCCATACACGGCGGGCACACCGGTTTCCCCCCCCAACTTGGCACCCCTCTTGCAAAACACGCCTTCCGGTAACCGGCGGCGCCCAGCGCCCCGCCGAAAGGCGGCGCCATGCCCCTCGATTGCCCACACAAGAAATTGGACGCATGGAAAGTGGCCTTGGAGCTGTGCGGGGAGGTCTATGTCCTTTGCGAGCGTTTGCCGCCGGAAGAACGATTTGGCATGGCCATACAGTTGCGAAGGGCCGCGGTGTCCGTGCCGAGCAACATCGCGGAAGGGGCAGCAAGGGGTACCGTGAAGGCGTACGCCCATTTTCTGTCGGTTGCCCAGGGATCGCTTGCAGAACTGGACACCCAGTTGGAGCTTTGCAGCGCATACCTGGGGCTCATAGACCGAGAAGAGGCGGCAAAAGTTCTTGAAAAGGCGGCCCGTGTGGGGCGCATGATCACCGCTCTCCGTCGCTCGTTGGAGCACCGAAAGTAAAACCCTGATATTCACCGCCGACCCCGTCGGCTCAACCATTCACGATTTACGATTCACGGAAGTACCCGATTCACCATTTACGATTCACGATTTACGGAAGTTGGAGAGCCCATGCAATCCCCCATTCCAAACACTACGTTCGACGTCTTCCGGTACCTACGGCTACTGTGGAAACGTAAATGGTTGATCCTGGCGCCTGCCCTCGTGTTTCCAGCCGTGGGGGGGTGGTACGCCATGCAACTGCCCGACCGGTACAAGTCCACAACGCTGATCCTGGTGCAGCCGCAAAAGGTGCCAACGCAGTTCGTGCCCAGCACCATCACCTCGAGCATTCGGGAGCGACTCCAGACGATCAGCCAGCAGATCTTCAGCCGCACCCGACTGGAGCAGATCATCCAGGAGTTCAATCTGTTCGAGCGGGAGCGCAAAGAAAAGACGCCGGAAGAGATCATCGAGATGATGCGCTCCCGCATCAACCTGCAGGTCCACCGGAACGACGCATTCCAGCTCTCGTACATCGACGCGAACCCGCGGCTCGCCATGCTGGTGACCAACAAGCTGGCGAGCCTGTTCATCGAGGAGAACCTCAAGGTCCGGGAGCAGCAGGCCATCGGGACCACCCAGTTCCTGGAGGACGAGATCCAGCGATATCGGTCGAAGATCCGAGAAAAAGAAAAGCTGATCTACGAGTTCAAGCGCAAGCACATGAACGAGCTGCCCGAGCAGTTGGCCTCGAATCGGGCTCGTTTGAGCCAGCTCCAAAACCAGCTCCAGATCAACAATCAGAACCTGAACGCGGCCGAGTCCCGGAAGATCCAGATCCAGCAGCAGATCGCCGAGATCGAGCGCAGGGTGGAGGAGCAGGCGAAGGAAGAGACCCCCGCGAGTCCGATAGGTGGGCCGGAGCTTAGCATCTCCCGGCAGATTGAGGAGCTATTCCGCCAGAAGCTTGCAGGGGGACCAGGATCTGCCACGATCCAGATCGACGAGAGCCGCCTCCAGGCCATCCGCGAAGAGAAGCAGAAGGTTCAAAACAAAATCGATGCTCTCCTGCTCCGGTACACCGAGAAGCACCCGGACGTGGTGGCCCAGAAAGCCATCCTGGCCCGGCTGGAGGAGCAGGAACAGGCCGAGATATCCGAACTGGAGAAAAAGCGACAAGAGCTGGAGAAACAGCGGGCCGAGCAGGAGGCCGCGTCCGCGGCACAGGAACCGGAGGTGGCCCAAGAGGAGGTTCCCCCCGAGCCGCCCAAGCCAAAGTACCCCCCAGCCTACGGGCGACTGAAAGCGGAGCTAGCCCGGGTGGATGCGGAGATCGCTCGGATCACCGCAGAGAACCAGGAGATCCAACGACAAATCGAAAAATACCAGGCCCGGATCGCAGCTGTGCCGGCTCGGCAACTCCAGCTCCAACAGCTGTCGGAGGACTACGACAATCTGAAGAACGTCCTCGAGAGCTTGATCAACAAGAAGCTGCAAGCCGACCTCTCCGAGAACCTAGAGCGCAAGCAAAAAGGCGAACAGTTCAAGATTCTGGACCCCGCCAATCTGCCGGAGAAGCCGTTCTACCCCAAACGGCTCCGCTATGTTGCAGCAGGTCTGTTGGGTGGGCTGGGTCTCGGCGTGGGGCTGGTGCTCCTACTGGATGTTATGGACGGCAGCATCCGCAGCCGGGACGAACTGGCCGAGATCACCGAAGTGCCGGTGCTCACCATTATCCCGGAGATTGTGACGCCCGAGACCCTGCGACGAAAGTGGATGATCCGGATAGGCTCGACCACCGCCGGGCTGGCGTGCGTAGCCGTTTTGTTGCTGGTGCTCCACTTCCAGGTGAAGCCGCTGCCAAAAGCGCTGACGGATCTCTATACCCAGATTCGGAACACTCATTGGACCACAGTGAAATAGTCTACTCTGCGCGAATGCTAATTTGTACAGAAAAGGGGACCGATGCGCGAACCACAGGTGATTATAGAGCCCCGTAGGGGCCTCAAGTGGGTCGACTGGAAGGAGTTAGTCGAGTACCGCGATCTCTTTGCTTTCATGGTGTGGCGGAACATCCGTACCCGCTACGCGCAGTCGGCCTTGGGAGTGGGCTGGGCCCTGATTCAGCCCTTTTTCTCCATGCTGGTGTTCACCGTGATTTTCGGCCGACTAGCCAAAGTGGACTCCAACGGCGTGCCGTATGCGATCTTCAGCTTCACGGCCCTCGTGCCGTGGACTTATTTCGCCAATGCCGTGACCGAAAGCAGCTCAAGCCTCGTCGCGAATGCCCACATGTTGAGTAAGGTGTATTTCCCTCGGGTCGTGTTGCCGCTGGCGTCGGTGGTAGCGCGGGGGGTGGATTTTCTGATCGCTTTAGCGTTCTTAACAGTTCTGATGGTATGGTTTGGCGTTTATCCTTCGTGGAACGTGCTAATTCTGCCACTCCTTATGGCTGTTTTAGTGCTTACGGCTAGTGGTTTAGGCCTTTGGTTTACTGCGCTTGCCATCCAGTATCGTGACATCGCTTATGCTATGAATTTCATTATGCAACTCCTCATGTACGCGGCGCCGGTAGTGTACCCTACCACGCTAGTGCCGGCCGCGGTGCAGCCGTGGTACGCCCTGAATCCGATGGTAGGGGTGATCGAGGGGTTTCGCTCGGCGTTACTCGGCACAATACCGATGCCATGGGAATGGATCGGCACAGGAGCACTCTCTGCTTTGCTCTTGTCGGTGTCAGGCCTTGTGTACTTCCGCAGCCGCGAGCGAATCTTCGCCGACGTCGCATGAGTAAGTAATAATTGGTTTGGCCTCCCGGTATTTTACTAGTGCTCTAGCTTTCTACTCGGAGTAATAGATGTCCGACATCGCTATCCAAATCGAAAATTTGAGCAAACTTTACCGACTAGGTCGAAAGGAGGATCGCCACGACACGCTGGTGGGGACACTGTTTTCCGTCTTGAAGGCTCCGGTTCAAAACTTCAAGCATCTTCGTAGCCTTACCCGTTTCGATTTGAACGAGAATGCCGATGACGTGGTTTGGGCTCTTCAAGACGTCTCATTCACGGTCAAGCGGGGCGAAGTAGTGGGTATTATTGGTCGAAACGGCGCTGGGAAAAGTACGCTTTTAAAAATACTCTCACGTATTACAGAGCCTACTTTTGGACGGGCCGTGGTCCGGGGACGTGTGGGAAGTTTATTAGAGGTAGGCACTGGCTTTCACCCGGAGCTAACGGGGCGAGAGAATATATATATGAACGGAACGATTCTCGGCATGAAAAGAGATGAAATAGATCATAAGTTTGATGATATTGTGTCGTTTTCAGGGGTAGAAAAGTTTTTGGATACTCCAATCAAGAAATACTCATCTGGAATGAAGGTGCGGTTGGCCTTTGCTGTAGCGGCACATCTAGAGCCAGAAATATTAATAGTTGATGAAGTGCTGGCTGTAGGTGATGCTG
>JAADGT010000055.1 GCA_013152215.1 Deltaproteobacteria bacterium | reverse complement strand
GACCGCGCCGAGGCGGCCCCTGCGAGGCCGTTCAGCGAAGGAGGGGCCCCCAGCCCCACCCCCTGGGAAAACCGCGGCATTTCGGAAACGCCACACTAGTTGCCGCCGGGTTCAACCCGGCTCACCCCGTAGACGAAGATCCGGTAGAAGTGGTCGGCCAGGGCGTCCGGGGCCACGGGGCCGGCCGGCCGGTACCACTGGAAGATCCAGTTCATCATGCCCAGCAGGGCGAACGCGCTCACCGTGTCGTCGAGCCCCGAGCCGGGCGCTTTGATCGCCGACACGAGGCGTCGGGCCATGCCCAGGTACCTGCGCTGGCGAGCCTTCAGGTGCTCGCGCCGCGCAGTCCCCAGGGAGTCGATGGCCGTGGAGAGCAGGGTGAGCTCGTGGGGGTGTGCCGTAAAGAACCCCACGTAGCGACGGATCCACTCCCGCACCCGCTCCTCGGGCGGGGCGTCCAGGGACAGCGCGGCCTCGATGTCGTCGGTGACCCGGTCCATGGAGAACGACAGGATCTCGAACAGCAGGTCCTCCTTGGAGCGGTAGTAGTAGTAAAAGGCGGGCTTGGTCACCCCCAGGGCGTCGGCCACGTCCTGCTCGTGCGCTCGTACCCCTTCTCGGCGAACAGGCGGGCTCCCGCCGCAAAGATCTGCTCCCGCCGGTCCTCCCGCACGGGCGATGGTTGGGCCACGGTTGCCTCCTGGATCATTTTACTTACCGGACGGTAAAATCCCAGAACCAGAATTACATGTCAAGGGGGAAGGGGGCGCTGGGCCGAGGGCTGACGCGGCCGCCTCGCCTGCTCACCGCAGGCACTGGAACACCCCCTTGCACCACAGGCAGTCGCCGCAGGGCTCGGCATTCAGGTAGCAGTCCTGCTCGAACTCCTCGGCCTGGACGTAGTCGCAGCACTTGGCCAGGTTGCAGTCGGAGCAGAAGGGGTAGTCGTACCGGATGACGCTCTCCCGGAAGCTCCGGAAGGCGGGGTCGTTCCATATTTCCAGGATGCCCCGGTCCGGCACCCGGCCGAACACGCGGGGTCGGACGAACTTCTCCCGGCCGTTGATGAAGCACCGGTACCCGTGCCACAGGAAGTAGCAGGGGTGCACCGCCCCGTCCCAACTGACGAACGCCGCCCCCTCCTCCACGAAGTCGCACCGCCGGTCGCCCCGGGGCACCACCTCGGGCAGCCGCAGGTCCAGGCCGAGCTCCGAGGCCACCCGGGTGGCCTCGTCGAAGATCCGCCCCACCCGGTCCATCCAGTCCTCGTCCCGCTCCAGGATCTTCTGCACGTTCACGAAGATGTCCCGGGCGTGGGCATCTGCCTTCATGGCCTCCACGAAGGCCACGATCCGCTCGTCCTCCGGGCTCTTGGTGTACTTCCAGAGCACCTCGAAGTACCGGTCGAGGTCGACGCCCTCGGCCTCGGCCCGCCGACGCCACGGCTCGAAGAACGCCACGGCCACGTCGGTGTTCGGGTCGTAGGCCGCCTGCTGAACCAGATGCTCGTCGTAGGGGAGCACCTGGGTCACCAGGGCGAACGCGGCGCCCCGGGAGGCGGCCCACCGGACCACGTCGGGCAGCTCGGCCACGTTGTCGCGCATGGCCACGAACTCGATGCCCTTCTCCACGCGCCGGCCCACGGCCTTTTCGGCCCGGGCCAGGGCCCGGAACGCCCGGTCCAGGGCCCCCACCTCCCCCCCTTCGCGGATGCGGCGGAAGGTGGCGGGGTTCACCGCGTCGAGCGACAGGCAGATGCGGTCCAGGCCGGCCTCCACCAACCGCAGAGCCCGGGGGTCGTCCAGGAGGAGCCCGTTCGTCTGGAACCCGATGGTGGCCCGGGCGGGCACGGCCGACCGGGCCCGCCGGATGAACTCCTCGAGGCGGGGGTGGAGGAGGGGCTCCCCGATCCCCGACAGGATCAGGGTTTCCAGCCGGGCGAAGGCGGGCTCCAGGCCCGTGAACACGGCCTCGTCGAGGTCTCCCTCCGCAACGCCGTTGTCCGGCGTCTGCTTCACGCACATGGCGCACCGCAGGTTGCACCGGGTGGTGGTCTCGACGAACAGCTTGGACGGGTGGGGCAGCAGGGCGGGGGCTCCGGCCTCGGCCGGATCGTCTCGTCGGCGGGTCTCCACGGCAGAGGGCCTCCCACCCCTATCCGGCCGCACGGAGCTCGACCTCGGCGTGGCTTCCGTCCGAGGCGAGATAGGCGCGGATCGCGTCCGCCACGATGGTCAGGGTCTCCCGGAACCGAGCCTCGTCCGGCTCGAGCAGCGTCATTCGAAACCCCTGCTCCTCCGTGGCGAACGAGCTCAGGGGCACCACGCACACCCCGGCCGATGCTAGCAGGTAGTACACGAACCGCTTGTCCAGGCTGGTGCCCGGCTCCGCCACCAGCCGCTCCACGAGGTGGCGCACCGGCTCCTGCGCCACCTCGAGCGTCTGCCGGGCGCTCAGGCTGCCGGGCAGGAACCGCACGGTCAGGTAGAACGCGCCGCCGGGCCGGACCACCTGGATCCCCGGCACGTCGCCCAGGATGTCACAGGCGATCCGGGCGTACCGGGCGTACCGACTGCGGCGCTCCTCCAGGTGTCGGGGGTACTCGGGGTGACCCAGGATCGGGGGGATCGCCTTCTGGGGCAGGGTGGTGGAGCACACCTCCACCATCTTCGCGTCCACGATGCTCTGGACGTAGCGCCGGAACACGGGGTCCTTCTCGGCGTTGTACACCTCGATCCAGCCGCACCGGGCCCCGGGCCAGGGCAGCTCCTTGCTGATCCCTTTCATGGAGATGGCCGGCACGTCGCCGATCACGTCGGCCAGCTGACAGGTGCGGACCCCGTCGAACACCAGGTTCGCGTAGATCTCGTCGGCCACCACGAACAGGTCGAACTCCCGGGCGATGGCCACCATCTCCTCCAGGACCTCCGGGGGGTACACCGCTCCGGTGGGGTTGTCCGGGTTGAGGATCAGCAGCCCTGCCACCGAGGGGTTGTACTTCACGGACAGCCGCAGGTCCTCGAGATCCGGCATCCAGCCCCGATCGGGGTCGAGGCGGTAGCACACGGGCTTCTGGCCCGCATGGGCCGCCTCGCCCGAGGAGTGGGTGGTGTAGGCCGGCGAGGGGCCGATGACCCGGGCCTCGCGCCGCAGGAACCCGTACACCTTCTGGATCGCGTCGCCCAGGCCGTTGAAGAACACGACGTCTTCGGCCGAGATCCGAACGCCGCCGCGGGCATTGACCCGCTCGGCCAGAAACTCCCGGGTCTCCAGCAGCCCCTTGGTGGGGCAGTACGCGTAGGAGCAGTCCTGGAGGGCCAGGTCCGCCACCACCTCCTTCATCCAACGGGGCACGACCTCCCCCTTGGCCACCGGGTCCCCGATGTTCTCCCACCGGACCGGCACTCCCAGGCGCTGGAGCTCCTCCCCCACGCTCACGATGGCGCGGATCTCGTAGGAGAGCTCACCGGCCCCCACGTGGACGATGTTCTTTCGCATCCTCGAAAACTCCTCCGTAACAGCGGTCGTCAGTCGTTGGTCGTCGGTCGGGTCGGGGCCTGCGGCCCGCTGGACGGCTAGTGTCACGGACCGAAAGTTCGTATATTTCCCGAGGCGGTGGGGCTGGGGGCCCCTCCTTCGCTGAACGGCCTCGCAGGGGCCACCTCGACTCGGTCCGCTGCGGCGCGTGAGAGCAC
>JAADGT010000318.1 GCA_013152215.1 Deltaproteobacteria bacterium | reverse complement strand
GGCGAGCTAAGGGGCCGCGCCCGGCTCTCCGACAGGTCCCTTGCCCCTCCGACCAGGGAGCGATAGCGCCTGTTTATCCGCCGGGTTAATAGCTTTCCAGCCTTCTAGCTTTCTAGCCTTCCAGCCTCCGAACGGGCCGAAGGCCCAAAGAAGAAGCCATGTTCACCGGGATCGTACAGGACGTGGGCGAGATCGAGGCGGTGGCCCCCATGCCGGGGGGAAAACGGCTGCGCATCGCCACCCGCCTGGACACCTCCGGGTTTCAGATGGGGGAGTCCGTGGCGGTCAACGGGGTGTGCCTCACCGTGACCGGGATCGGCTCGTCGTGGTTCTCGGCCGACGCCTCGCCCGAGACCCTGGAGCGGTCGAACCTAGGGGAGCTGCGGCCGGGGCACCGGGTCAATCTGGAGCGAGCCCTGCGGCCGGTGGATCGGCTGGGGGGGCACATCGTGCTCGGCCACGTGGACGCCACCGGCCGGCTGCTGGAAGTCCGATCCGAGGGGGCGTTCCGAACGGTCCGGTTCGAGGCCCCGACCGAGGTGGCCCGGTACCTGGTGGAGAAGGGCTCCGTGGCGGTGGACGGGGTCAGCCTCACGGTGTACGAGTGCACCGCCTCGGCCTTCTCCGTGGCGGTCATCCCCCACACCTGGGAGGCCACGGCCCTGGCCGACCGGCGGCCGGGCGACCGGGTGAACCTGGAGGCGGACGTGCTGGCGAAGTACGTGGAACGGCTGCTGGAGGGCCGCCCCCAGGGGGACGGGGTGACCTGGGACCTTTTGGCTCGGGCAGGGTTCCTGAAGTAACATGTCTCATTTGAGGATGCCCCCCGGGTTCGGGCGGGCCGATGGGTTCGGTTCGGGGGAACCGCGCAGCTGCGAGGAGCGCTCATGCCGATCGAGAGAGTGAAGAGGGCCATCCAGGCGTTTCGGGACGGCGGGATGGTCATCCTGGTGGACGACGAGGACCGGGAGAACGAGGGCGACCTGGCCATCGCGGCCGAGAAGGTCACCCCCGAGGCGATCAACTTCATGGCCAAGCACGGCCGGGGGCTGATCTGCCTGGCCATGACCGAGGACCGGTGCGACTACCTGAAGCTCCCGCCCATGGTCCCGGACAACACCAGCCCGTTCCAGACCGCGTTCACGGTGTCCATCGAGGCCCGGCGGGGGGTGAGCACCGGCATCTCGGCCCACGACCGGGCCACCACCGTGCTCACGGCCATCGCCGACGACACCAAGCCCGAGGACCTGGTTCGCCCTGGCCACGTGTTTCCCCTGCGGGCCCGCCGGGGCGGGGTGCTGGTGCGCACGGGCCAGACCGAGGGGTCGGTGGACCTGGCCCGCCTGGCCGGGCTCAAGCCCGCCGCCGTCATCTGCGAGATCATGAACGACGACGGCACCATGGCTCGGCGGCCGGAGCTGGAGCGGTTCTCCGAGGCCCACGGGCTTCCCATCGTGACCATCGCCGACCTCATCGAGTACCGGCTGCGCACCGAACGGCTGGTGCGCCGGTCGGCCGAGACCCGTCTGCCCACCGAGTTCGGCGGCGAGTTCCAGGCCATCGTGTACGAAAACGACGTGGACGACTACCTGCACGTGGCCCTGGTCAAGGGCGACGTGACGGGCGACGATCCGGTGCTCGTGCGGGTGCACTCCGAGTGTCTGACCGGGGACGTGTTCGGCAGCCTCCGGTGCGACTGCGGCGCCCAGCTCCATCAGGCCATGCGCATGATCGCCGAGGAGGGCCGGGGGGTGATCCTGTACCTGCGTCAGGAGGGACGGGGCATCGGCCTGGTGAACAAGCTGCGGGCCTACGCCCTCCAGGACCAGGGCCGGGACACCGTGGAGGCCAACGAGGAGCTGGGGTTCCAGGCGGATCTGCGGGAGTACGGGATCGGCGCCCAGATCCTGGTGGACCTGGGAGTCCGGAACATCCGCCTCATGACCAACAACCCCAAGAAGATCGTGGGGATCGAGGGGTATGGGCTGGAGGTGGTGGAGCGGGTTCCGATCGAGATCCCCCCCCATCCGGAGAACGAACGGTATCTGCAGGCCAAACGGGACAAGCTGGGCCACTGGATCAACCCGGGGAAGGCCGAGGAAGGCTCCGGCGCCGAGCCCCAGGACGCGTGAGGAGACGACATGCCCACCTTTGTCGAAGGAAAGCTCTCGAGCCAGGGGCTGCGGATCGCCCTGGTGACCAGCCGGTTCAACAGCTTCGTGACCGACCGCCTGGTGGAGGGGGCCGTGGACGCAGTGGCCCGCACCGGCGGAGACCCGGACGAGATCCGGGTGTACAAGGTGCCCGGCGCCTTCGAGATCCCGCTGGTCGCCAAGAGGCTCGCCACCTCCGGCCGGTTCGACGCCGTGGTGTGCCTGGGCGCGGTGATCCGGGGCTCCACCCCCCATTTCGACTACGTGGCTTCCGAGGTGGCCAAGGGGGTCGCCCAGGTGGCCCTGGAGGCCGGCATCCCGGTGACCTTCGGTGTGCTCACCACCGACACCCTGGAGCAGGCCATCGAGCGGGCCGGCTCCAAGGCCGGCAACAAGGGGTTCGAGGCGGCCATGGCCGCCATCGAGACCGTCAACCTCCTCCGGGCGGAGGGCTGAGCCCACCATGGGAGCCCGAAGGGGAGCCCGACGGGTGGCCCTGCAGGTCCTCTACGCCCTCGACCTGAACCCGGACCAGCCCCCGACCGCCGCCCTCCAAGCGGCCCTGGCCGAGCACGACGGCCCGGCCGACCCGGAGTACGCCCGCACGCTGGCCCTGGGTGCCTGGGCGGAGCGCGACGACCTGGACGCCCGCATCCGGGCCGCCAGCCGCCGGTGGAAGCTCGAGCGCATGGACCGGGTGGACCGGAGCGTCCTGCGCCTGGCCACCTACGAACTGTCGGTTTCCGACGACGTGCCGGCCCCGGTGGTCCTGGACGAGGCCGTGGAGCTGGCCCGGGAGTTCGGGTCCGAGGACTCCCCGCGGTTCGTGAACGGCCTTCTGGACCGGATCGCCCGGGACCTGCGCCCCCAGGAAACCCGCAGTCGGAGGGCGCCGTGAGCGTGTCGGCCCCCCCCGCCCTCACGGACGTGCTGAGCGCGTTCACCCAGCCGGC
>JAADGT010000310.1:3147-3780 GCA_013152215.1 Deltaproteobacteria bacterium | reverse complement strand
ACGAGGGACGGGAGGGCAAGCCCGTGGGGACGACGTTCGTGATCGGTGACACCGAAGCGGTGCTGGCCCGGTCGAGCCAAATGGTGCTGAACCCGTTCCGGGGATATCCGGAGGAGGAGCGCAACATCCTGGATCCGGCCCTGGAGCCGACGATCAAGGAGTTCGCCGCCATCGACGGCGCGTTCGTGATTCGGGGCGATGGGCTCGTGGAGGCGGCCGGCGTATACCTGCGGCCCGAAGCTGGGGGCGAGCCCCTGCCGAGGGGCCTGGGCACCCGCCACAACGCAGCCGCCGGCATCACGGCCACGACCAAGGCCGTGGCCATCACCGTGAGCGAGTCCACCGGCACGGTCACGGTGTTCCGGGAGGGGAAGATCCTGATGGAGGTGGAGCGGCCCCGGCCCATCGGCGCCTGGGGCCCCCGGGAGGACCGGCTGTTTCCGGGGCTCCGCCGGCCGGGAGGCGGAGAGTGAGCCCAAGAGGCGTTTCGCCTCCCCGCCTTCCAGGTTTCCAGCCTTCTATTAACCCGGCGACAAATTAGACGCGTCACCTCGGAGGGCGGGGCAAGGGACCTGCCTCCGGCCGGGCGCGAAGCCGGGCATGAGATTCGCCGCGCAGGCACGGGACCGAAGA
>JAADGT010000310.1:0-3112 GCA_013152215.1 Deltaproteobacteria bacterium | reverse complement strand
ATTTCGCGGTCCAAGCGTCAGAGGCACTGCGCGGCGAGCTAAGGGGCCGCGCCCGGCTCTCCGACAGGTCCCTTGCCCCTCCGACCAGGGAACGATAGCGCCTGTTTATCCGCCGGATTTAAGTTTCCAGCTTCCCAGCTTTCCAGCCCTCAGAGGTCCGTGAACTCACCGGCCTCCTCAGGGGTGTCCACGATGTGGCTGGGGGTCTCCTCGTCGGGGGCACCGGGCAGGATGAGGTGGAGGAGCACGCCCACCACGCCGCTCAGTCCGATCCCCCCCAGCTTGAACGCCCCGGCCTCCAGAGTGACCCCGCCGATCCCCACGATGAGCACCACCGCCAGGATGGTGAGATTTCGGGTGGCGCTCAGGTTGGGTCGGGCCGACACGAGGGTGCGCACGCCCACGGCCGCAATCATCCCGAACAGGAGGATCAGGATTCCCCCCATGACCGGGGCGGGCACGGTTTTCAGCAGCGCCCCCAGTTTGCCCACGAACGCCAGGACCACGGCGGCCACGGCCGCGATGGCCATGAGATGGGGCTTGAACACCTTGATCAACGCGAGGGCGCCGGTCACCTCCGAGTAGGTGGTGTTGGGCGGTCCCCCGAACAGGGCCGCGACCGAGGTGGCCAACCCGTCCGAGAACATGGTGCGGTGGATGCCCGGATCGATGTGATAGTCCCGGCCGGCGACCTTGCCCACGGCGAAGATGTCGCCGATGTGCTCGATCATGGGCGCGATCGCCACCGGCAGCATGAACAGCATCGCCTCCCATCGGAACTCCGGGAAGGTGAAGGCGGGCACGGCGAACCAGGACGCCTCCCGCACCGGCGTGAAGTCCACGTGGCCCGTGAACAGGGCCGCCAGGTATCCGACCGCCGCCGCCACCAGGATGGGGATCAGGCCGAGCAGGCCCCGGCCCCACACGGCCACGACGATGGCCGTGGTGAGGCTCAGGAGCGCCAGGAACCAGTTCTGCTTGGACATGTCCACGGCCACCGGCGCGAGCGCCAGCCCGATGTTCATGATGACCGGCCCCACCACCACGGACGGAAGGACTCGGTCGATGAACTCCACCCCCTTCCACCGGATCACCTGGGACATGGCCATGTGCACGAAGCCGGCCGCGAACAGGCCGCCCAGGGCCACCGGGATGCCCCACTCCTTGGCCGCGATCTGGATCGGTGCGATGAACGCGAACGAGCTGGCCAAGAACACGGGGACCTTCCGCTGGGTGATGAAGTAGAAGATCAGGGTGCCCACGCCGGCCGTGAACAGGGCCACCGAGGGGTCGAGCCCGGTGAGCAGGGGCACCAGGGTCAAGGCCCCGAACGCCACGAACAGCATCTGCACGCCGAGGATCAGGTCGCGGAGCATCGATGTCCTCCCGAGCGAGAGTGAGGCCGTCCTACTTGGTTCCGAAGAGCCGGTCGCCCGCATCCCCCAGTCCCGGCAGGATGTACCCCCGGTCGTTGAGCCGTTCGTCCTGACTGGCCGCGAACACCTCCACGTCGGGGTGGCGGCGCTCCAGGTTCTGGATTCCCTCCGGGGCGGCAACGAGGCAGATGGCCCGGATGTCGGTGCACCCGGCTTCCTTGAGCATGTCGATCGTGGCGATGAGAGAGATGCCGGTGGCCAGCATGGGGTCGAGGATCACGGCGAGCCGCTGGGCCAGGTCTTGGGACAGCTTCCGGTAGTATCGGACCGGCTCCAGAGTGTCTTCGTTGCGATAGAGCCCCACCACGTTGACCCGCGCCGCCGGGATCAGATCGAGCACTCCCTGGAGCATGCCGATGCCGGCCCGGAGGATGGGTACCACCGCCACCTTCTTGCCCGAGAGCTTCTCCACCTCCACGGGCCCGGCCCACCCTTCCACCGTGATCCGTTCCATCTCTAAGTTCCGGAACGCCTCGTAAGTCAGCAGGTTCGTGATCTCTCTCGTGAGATCCCGGAACTTCGAGGTGCTGGTGTCCGCTCGGCGCAGCAGGCCGAGTTTGTGGCGGACCAGGGGGTGGTCGACGACGTGAAGCGGCATGGAACCCTCCTTGAGAATCGCAGAGCGTTTGACCGCGGCAAACTATCACAGCGATTCCTGCCGAGCCAAGACCGGCATGGTCGCCCCAGGGAGACGGGCCGGCACGGGACGCTTCCGTGGATCGCAAAAGATAGGCGATAAAGGTTCGAGTCCGGGCAGACGATCAGAAGACGGACAGGTTTTCAGAGACCGGGGGTGCGCCGTGTGGAACTGGATTCGCAGGTTGTTTTTCGGAAGGTCGGGAAAGACCCAGGGGGCGGGAACCCCGGCCTGGGGCGGCCGGAGTACCTTCTCAGTCGACGGGGGGCGCGCAGAACAGGGGCGGGAGCCCGGGAGTTCCGAGGGGGACGCGGGGGAGGACGGGGAGTTCCTGTCCCTGCTGGACGATCCGGGCGACCCCGTGGCCCTGGACGACCTGGGGCCTGACGACCGGTTGTTCCTTTCGGGGGTGTTGCGGCTGGTGAGGGAGCGAAGGCTGGAGATCCCGGTGCTCCCCCAGGCCGCCATCGAGGTGTCGCGGCTTCTCGCCCACGGCGACCCCCCCATCGGTCGGTACGTGGGGGTGCTGGAGAAGGATCCCGGGCTGAGCGTGGAGGTGCTGCGCACCGCCAACTCGGCGTTCTACGGGTTCCGCCGGCCGGCCAAGGGGTTGCGGGAGGCCGTGGTCCGGCTCGGGCTGCACCCCGTGCGGGGGCTCCTGGTGATGGCCCACCTCCGGTCACGGGTGTTGCGGGGGGGGCCGTTCCAAGAGCAGGCAGGATGGCTGAACGACCTCTCCCTGGCCCTGGCCCGGGTGTTCCGAAAGCTGGCCCCCGACCTGGGGTTGGATCCGGACGAGGCCTCCACTCGGGGGTTGCTGTTCCATGTGGAGCACTTCGTGATCCTGGGGGCCCTGGGCGCGATCCAGACCGCCGCGCGCCGGCCCCTGAACCCCTCGAACCGCGCCCTTGCCGAGGCGTTCCGCCGATGTGGCCCCACGGTGCGGGAGCTGGCGGCGGCCGCGTGGCAGCTGCCGGTGCTCCGGCCCGATCCCGACCTGGACCGGCGGCTCCGGGCGGTGCGCCGCGCGGTGGTGCGT
>JAADGT010000205.1 GCA_013152215.1 Deltaproteobacteria bacterium | reverse complement strand
CGGACCCGCGGCCCGGTACACGGGCCGCGCCCGGGCCCGGAGCCGCGGGGGAAGCATCCGGGCCAGGGTCTCGCCCGGGTAGTGCTGGTAGTACCGCGCCATCCACAGCCCCAGCTCCACCAGATTGGGCGGGAGGACCGGCTCGGGATCGAGCACCTCCAGCAGGTCCCGGACCCCTCCGACCTCGGCTTCGGAATCGAGGGCCACCACGAACCCGTCCACCCGGCTCCGGCCCAGGGGCACGACGCACCGCACCCCCGGCCGGGCCTCGTCCAGGAGATGCTCCGGCACCCGGTAGTGGAGCAGCCGGAACAACGGCCGGTGCACGGCCACCCGGGCGAACCGGTCCATCGGTCAGAAGGCCTTGCGCCAGTCGTCGGGGATCGTGGGGGAAGGGGCGGGCGCCGGTCCGAGCCCAGCCGGCTCGGGACGGGCCAGAATCTCGAGGCGCCGCCCGTCGGGGGCTTCGAGCCACCGGGGCCAGCCGGCCGGCCCGGGCGGGCCGATCACGATTCGGTCTTCGGGCCCGAGAGCCACCCGCCAAGGCCGGAAGGGCCGGCGGGAGAACCAAACCTGGGGCAGATCGGGTTCGCCCTCCCCGCGGGCCCCCAGGGTGTGGCACACCTCGTCCTCGGATCCGGGGCATCGGGCGTATCCGGAGCGGACCAGGTCCACCCCCCGCGCTTCCAGCACGGAACGCCAGGCCGCCACATCCCCTCCGGAGAACAACAGCAGGGCCAGGCCCACGGAGGAGGGGATGCCGGGATCAGGGCTTTGGGAGGAAGCCGGGCGCAACGACCCGTCGGAGTGCAGGATCAAGCGGAGGGGGGTCCCGTCCCACCGGGCAGGGATCGCCAGGGGCGGGGAGTCCCAGGGCACCGAGGCCTCCCGGGCCCACCGGGCCAACACCTTTCCCGGCGGGACCAGATACCCCGTCAACAGCGGCCCGAGGGCCACCAGCACCCACAGGACGAGCCGGCGTCTCACATCCCTGCCTTCTCGCGCTGCTCGGCCTCGCTCTTGCAGTCGATGCACTGGGTGGTCACCGGACGGGCCCGAAGCCGGCGCTCGTCGATCTCGTCGCCGCAGGTCTCGCAGATCCCGTAGGTCCCCTCCTCGATCCGGTCGAGGGCCTCCTGGATCTTGGCGATCAGCTTGCGCTCCCTGTCCCGAATGCGCAGCTGGAACGCCCGGTCCGACTCGGCCGTGGCACGATCCGCCGGATCCGCGAACGGCTCCTCCCCCTCGATCAGTTCGTTCATGGTGGCCCGGGCCTCCCCGAGGAGGGCGTCGAGCCGGTCCTGCAAGAGATTTCGGAAGAACTCCAGTTTCTCGGCGTCCATCGTGGGCGTCCCCGTGGCTTCGGGCTGGGCGGGCCGCCTGTGACGTGTCGCTTCGGGGCCCGCGTGTGATAACATCCCCGTGTGGAAAGCCCGGGATTATAGCAACCCCGGTACCCAGGGAGAACCCCCATGATCCGAAACGTCCTTGTCGCTGTCTGCCTCCTGATCCTGCCGGCCGTGACGTGGGCCGCGTCTCCCTCGGCCAGCGCCCTGAGCGCCCGGGCCGTCGCCATGGGTGGGGCCCTGCGGGCCCTGGCCGACCCGGTGGAGGCGGCGTCGATGAACCCCGCGGCCATCGGGGTGAAGCGAGGCTTCTTCGGCGGTGCGGCGTATCTGACCCGCCGCCGCGGCGCGTTCGACGCCCTGCGTCTGACCGTGCTCGACAACGCCACCTCCCCCTTCGGTGGCGCCATCCAGTACCTGCGCCTCCAAGGCGAAGAGGAGCGCGAGGATCTGAGCCTGGGGATCGCCGGTGGCCGGCCCGGGCAGTGGTGGGGGGGCACCCTGCGATACGTGCGCGGCCGGGACCGAGGCCAGAGCGAATGGGAGAACGTGGTCACGGGCGACGCCGGGGTATTGTTCGTCCGGCCGCAGGGCGTGCGGATCGGCATCGTGGCCGAGAACCTGGTGGACACGTCCCTGGATTTCTTGGAGCCGAAGGTGGGGGCCGGGGTCGCCTGGACCGGCGTGCGCGGGTGGAACCTGGAGATGGACCTGGTGCGGGGGTTCGACCGGGACGTGAGCCGGGGGCTCGACCTTCACCTTGGCGCCGAGACCTCCCGGCCGGGATCGCCGTGGGCCTTCTGGCTTGGACAGATGTGGAGGGGGGACACCGGCAAGGACTACGCCTCGCTGGGGGTGGGGTGGTCCCGGGGGGCCCTGGAGGCCGGGTACGCCGTGCAGAAGGCCCGTCAGCGTCCGGGGGAGTGGCTCCACGTGCTCAGCGTGTCGGGCAGGTTCTGACGCCGGGCTCCTCCCGGGCCCAGGTGCCGCTCTTTCCCCCCTCTTTCCGCAGAAGCTTGACGTCGCCGATCACCATGCCCTTGTCCACGGCCTTGCACATGTCGTAGATCGCCAGGGCCGCGACCTAGGCCGCGGTGAGTGCCTCCATCTCCACGCCCGTGCGACCGGTGACCTTGACCTCGGCCCGGATGTCCACCCGGTGGTCCTCCTCCACGAGGTCGAACTCCACCTTCACCGAGGTGATGGCCAGGGGGTGGCACAGGGGGATCAGGTCCGGGGTGCGCTTGGCCGCCATGATGCCGGCGATGCGGGCCACCCCCAGCACGTCGCCCTTCTCCAGGCTGCGGTCCACGATCCGGCGGAACGTCTCGGCCCCCACCCACACGCTCGCCGCGGCCACGGCCCGCCGCTCGGTGGGGCTCTTGGCGCCCACGTCCACCATCCGCGCCGCCCCGGTCTCGTCGAAGTGGGTGAACCCCCGGCTCATGGGGTCGTTACCACGTCGAAGCCGTCCACCACCATGTAGTGGTAGTCGGCCCCCAGGTAGTCGAACACGCCGTACGCCGTGACCTTGGTCCCCTTCCGGAGGTTCAGGAGCTGGTCCGCCTGGGGATGGTCCTTTTTCAGGTAGAGCCGCACCAGGCTGGGGCTGCCCAGGGCGAAGCAGAAGTAGTCCCGGGTGTTGATCTTGGTCTTCCGGATCTGGTAGCAGAAGTCGCTGCCGGTAAACAGGAACACCCCGGTCACCTGGACCTTCTTGCCTTTGTACTCGTCGCGGTTGCTCACCAGCTCCGACTGGCTCACCGCTTTGTAGTCGGCCGGGC
>JAADGT010000259.1 GCA_013152215.1 Deltaproteobacteria bacterium | reverse complement strand
GACACACCCAGGTCGCCATGGTTCACCTCCTTCGTGGGTTTGGTTAGGGGGCATGGGGGAACTTCGGTCGTTGGTCTGGGGCCTTCGGCCCGCTAGGCGGCTGGGCGGCCGGGCGGCTCCTGGGCCCCGCCGCCGGCAATGGCTCCGGACCAACGAGAGTTACCCTTCTCCGGTGCCCGGCCCCGCAAGGGCCTGAGAGACTTCCATGTGACTTCGGGCCTTCACAGGGCCTCGTCCTCCTCCATCACGTAGATCCCGGGCAGGTTGCGGTACCGCTCGTCCAGGTCCAGGCCGTAGCCGATCAGGAACCCGTCCTCCAGGCGGAACCCCCGGTAGTGGACCGGGATCTCCACCTCGCGCCGGCCCGTCTTGTCCACCAGCGTGCAGACCCTGAGGCTCGCCGGCCCCTGGGCCTCCAGGTCGGCCAGGAGCTTCGCCAGGGTGGTGCCCGAGTCCACGATCTCCTCCACCACGATCACGTGCCGGCCCTCGATGGGATCCCGGAGGGGGATCTTCTCCTCCACCCGGCCGCTCGATCGGGTGGAGGAACCGTAGCTCGACAACCGCACGAAGTCCACCGAGCACGGCACCTCGATGTGGCGGACCAGGTCCGCGAGGAAGATGAAGGCTCCCTTCAGGACGCCGATCAGGTGGATTTGATGACCTTTATAGTCTTCATTGATCCGGTTTGCAAGTCTCTTTGTGGCCTGTTCGATGGCCTCGGGGGAGTACACGAGTCGCACGGCTCACCTCGGGTTGACACGAAGGGGGGAAGGGATACGTTCTCGGGCGGCGCCCAGGACGCCGGCGACGGGTTTCTACCACAGCCGAAGGGAGGACTCCACCATGGATGCGTTCGGCCGAATCGTGGTTCCCGTGGATTTTTCCCCGTTCTCCAAGCGGGCCCTGCGGGCGGCGCTGCGGCTGGGACGGACCTGCGGGGCCCAGGTACACCTGGTGCACGTGGTGCCCGAGTACGACCTGCCCAGCGCGTTCCACATCCGCCTGCCCGACCGGGAGGAGCTGGAGGCCCGGGTGTCCCGGTGGGCCGAGCGGGCGTTCGACGACTACTTGCGCAGCGAGGACACGGAAGGGGTCCGGCTGATTCGGGCCGTGCGCTACGGCAAGCCGGTCCGGAGCATCTGCGAGTACGCCACCGAGGTGGGGGCCGACCTGATCCTGATCGCGAGCCACGGCCGTTCCGGGTTCCAGCGGGCCGTGTTCGGGAGCGTGGCCGAGAAGGTGCTCCGGCTGGCCGAGCAGCCGGTGATGATCGTGAAGGGGCCGCCCGAGGAGTGATGCGTTCGAAGCCCTTGCCCCGCCCATGAGGGCTCTCGGTGGGAACGCAACTCGGGATGAGCCGGCGACCAGGGAGGGCGAACAGGAGGGTTCGATGAGACGGTGGGTATCCCTGACGGCGGTGCTGGTCGCCTGCCTGGCCGGCGGGCCGGCAGCGGCCATGGTGGGCGAGCCGCACCTGGAGCACGAGATCGGTGAGCCGTTTCCGGACCTCACCTTCCCGGGGCTTCTGGAGCCCGGAGACTACCGCGCCCTGGGGCTCGATCGGGACTCGGGGCCGGTGCGGCTCTCCGAGATCCCGGGAGACCTGTTGATCCTGGAGTTCTTCAACCGATACTGCATCACCTGCCAGCGGCAGGTGCCGTACCTCGCCGAGGTGTTCCGCCGGGGCCAGCAGGGCGACCTGGCGGGCCGCCTGAAAGTGCTGGCGGTGGGCGTGGGCAACCGGCCGGTGGATCTCCGGCGGTTCCGGCGGGAGACGGGGGCGGTGTACCCGATGACCCCCGACCCCCTGTTCGAGCGGTGGATGGAGCTGGGCGACCCCGGTGGCACCCCGTTCACCCTGTTCCTGCTCCGTCGGGAGGGCCGGTGGATCCTGGCCGACTTCCACCTGGGCCTCCAGGGAGACACCGAGATCCTGGCCCGGGCCCGGGTGATGCTGGAGGGGCGGGTCGATCTGGCCCGTCGGGCCGTCACCAGCACTCGCCCCGAGCACCATCCTCCCCTGGGCCTGACGCCCGAGGAGAGGGCGGCCCGGGCCCGATCGTTCCTGAGCCGGGTGGCGGGCCGGTCCGTGGACGTGGAGCGGCTCGTGGTGGAAGGGGTCGAGGTGTACCGGGCCCGGGAGCCGGGCGGCCCGGCCCTGGACCTGTACGCGAGGATCTCGAGCCGGGACCCGGTGTGCGACGTGTGTCACGCCGTGCACTTCCTGCTCGCGTTCGACCGCCGGGGCCGGGTGCGCGGGTTCGAGCCGATCCACGTGACCAAGTTCGGAAACGAGCCCTGGAGCCGGGAGGACGCGGAGCGCATGGACCGCATCCTGGCGGGCCGGCCCATGGAGGGGCTCCGGTTCGACCCGGAGACCGACGCCGTGACCAGCGCCACCATGAGCTCGGCCCTCATCTTCGACGAGGCCCGCCGCACCGCGGCCCTGCTGGCCAAGCTCCCGGGTTCGTGAGGGGGGGCACCCGGGCTGAGCCTACTCCCCGTGCACGTCCACGTGGATCACGGCGTCGGCCACGCCGGGGAGCGCCCGCACCGCCTCCTTGATGCGGTGGGCGATGGCGTGGGCCTCGCGAACCGTGAGGTCGGGGTGGACCTCGATGTCCAGGTTCAGCAGGTATCCGGACTCCAGGGGCACCACCCGGGTGCCGTGGAGTCCGAGCACGCCGGCCTCGTCCCGGGCCAGGGCCTCGCTCTCGGTCACCACCCGGGATCGGGTGGTGGGGTGGAACAGCCCGCCCTCCCGGGCCCCTACCGGCTCCACGTGGACCATGGCGTCGCGCACCCCCTTGCCGCTGGCCAGCAGGGCCCGGCGCACCGCCCGGGCCACCTCGTGGCCCTGCACCACGTTGAGCTCGGGGTCCACCTCGATCTCCACGTCCACGAGCACGTCCCGTCCCAGGCGGCGGGCCCGCAGGCCGTGGAGGCCCCGCACCCCCTCCACGGCCAGGGCGGTGCGCCGGAGCCGCTCCAGGGTGGAGACCTCCACGCTGGTGTCCACCAGGTCGCGCAGGGCCTGCCAGGTGAGGTCCCATCCCACCTTGGCCACCAGCAGGCTCACCACCCCGGCCGCGGCCGGGTCGGCCCACCGCCAGCCCCACCGGGCCCCG
>JAADGT010000113.1 GCA_013152215.1 Deltaproteobacteria bacterium | reverse complement strand
TCATCAGGCCGGCCTGTTTCTTCTGCTGCAGGGTGTGGTAGAGCTCGGCGTTCTTCTTCTCCAACGCCTCCACCCGCTCCTCCAACGTGGCCGCGGCCGAGGCCGTCAGGGGCACGGCCACCACCAAGGTGCACGCGGTCAGGATCACTCTTCTTTTCGGCATAGCTCTCCTCCTTTCAAAAAGAAACGATGAATCCGGCGTTCAACCGGGCGCGATCACTCCCCTGATCGAGGCGCAAGGGTCCTGCCGAGAGCCGGGCGACGCCGCATCCGTGGACAGAGTCCCGAGGGCAGGAGACAAAGAGAAACCGATTGTTTTCGGTGACGGTTCCCATCTTGTTGGGCGCCTTGGCTCTCCGCCCTCCGACCGCTGTGTTGTCGCACCGGAAAGTGGGATCCCCCGGGCGGGGGGCAGGTCTTGGTCAGCGGGCCCCGTGGGCCCCGGTGAAGGTGTCAAAGCGCACGCGTCCGTGATCGCCGGTGGTGTGAGCCACTGCCAGCTTCCTTTACCGGGCGGCGGAGCGGGGAACGCTTCCCAGGAAGCCGGGGACCAGACGGCCTTCCTCGAGCCGGGTCACCCGACTCACGGTCCGCTCCAAAAAACTCCAGTCATGAGACACCACGAGGTAGCTCGGCACGTGGCGGTCGAGGATCTCGACCACTCGGTCTGTGGTGGCCTCGTCCAGGCCGGTGGTGGGCTCGTCCAGGATCAACACATCCGGATTCATGGCCAGCACCGTGGCCAGGGCCACGATCCGCTTCTCTCCGCCCGAAAGTTGGTAGGTGACCCGGTGCTCCAGGTGCTCGATGCCGAGCATCCCCAGCGTGCTCCGCACGATCTCGCGGACCTCGTCCGCAGGCTTGCCCAGGTTCAGGGGCCCGAAGGCCACGTCCTCGGCGACCGTGGGGCAGAAGAGTTGGTCGTCCGCGTCCTGGAACACGAACCCCATCCGGCGCCGGGCGTCCCGGAAGTCGGCCTCGGTCGTTCTCTCCCTCCCAAACAGCACCACCCGGCCCGAGGTGGGGCGTAGGAGCCCCACGATCAGGTGGAGGAGGGTCGTCTTGCCCGAGCCGTTCGGCCCCACGATCCCAACCCGGTCCCCTTGCCGGATCCGAAAGTCCAGGCCCCGAAGCACCTCTGGCCCCCCCGGGTACCGAAAAGTCACCTGCTCCAGTGAGATCACAGCACGCTCCTTCCCCACTGGAGCGCCAGAACCAACCCCACCGCCGTCGCAATGCCAGCCGACAAGGCCCAGTCCCTCCGGTGCATGTGGAAGTGGTTCAGGGTCCAGAAGGTGCCTGAGAAGCCACGCAGGACCATGGCCTGGTAGATGCGCTCCGAGCGCTCGTAGCTCCGGACGAACAGCATGGCCACGAGGTAGGCCATGCTGCGGTAAGTGTGGATGCTGGTCCGAGGGTGGAAGCATCGGATCCGCATGCTGGATCGGAGCCGCACGTACTCCTCGTGGATCACCGTGATGTACCGGAAGCAGAAGAAGAAGAGCTGGACGAGCCGCCTCGGGACCCGCAGATGGACCAAGCCGTGCACAAGGTCGAAGATGGTGCTCGTGCCCAGTAAGGCGATGGTCACCATGATGATGGCGTTGGTCTTTAAGGTGATGGCCGCAGCCAGCTCCAGCCCCTCTCGTCGGACGGTGAGCCACCCCCACTGGGCGAGGGCCTCACCCGGCGTGGTGAACGGCAAAAACAGCCACAGGAACAGCACGAACCCATTGACCGCTGCCAGTCGGATCCAAAGCTTCCGCCGGTCCAGGCGCGCGGTCCAGAGGGTGGCTGCAGCGAGGGCCAGAGCGAACACCAGGGGGGTGAAACGGGTGGCCGTGGCCACTGCCACCGCGAACCCGGCCGTTCCGAGCAGCTTGACCCGGGGATCGGTCCGATGCCACGTGCTGTCGCCGAGAGCGAAGACCTCCAGGTGCAAGGCGTGTCACCTCCGCCCGGACCGGCCCCACAGGTACATCCCGGCCAGGCCGAGGATGAACCCGATGCCTCCGAGCACGGTGGCCACGTTGGGCTTCTCCTGCGCCCGTTCCAGCCGCATCAGGGTCTCCCGAATGGGCTTGAGGCGTCGGGCCAGCGCCCGATCCACGGCCTGCTCCAAGGCTTTGGGGTCCACCGGGGGAGCCTGGGCCTGTGCCGGACGGGCGGGCGCCTGGGCCGCCGCCGTCGGGGGCTCGCCCCCCCCGATCTCGGCCGCGGACAAGCGCACCTCGTTCTTGTGCCCCATGCTGGCCTCCAAAACGATCCGCAGGTCCTGGGGCCGATCGATGGGGAACGAGAACATCCCCTCGGTGTCGGTGGTTCCCTCGGCCACCACCTTGCCTCCCTCCCCGTAGGCCACGATGCGGGAGTTCTGGCAGGGGGTCCCGTCGTTGAAGTAGCTCTCGGTGTGGACGACGCCGTCCTCGGCGTACGCAAACACGTTCACCTTGTGGGCCAAGGCCACGGCAGGGACGAGGAGTCCCAGAACGACGGCCGGGATGAATAAGCGGGTCATGACGTCACCCCCAAGATTTCGGGTTTAACCTTGCGAAGGAAGCTCACGCAAAACCCGGAGAGTAATCCCTCGATGAGCATCACGGGAAGGTGGGCGGCAAAGGCTACGCCGGCCGCCTCCAGGAACGCCTCGCCGGTGAGAGCGAGGCTGAGCCCGATGAGGGCCGCTCCGAGCCCTACCGACAGGAACCCCGTGGCGAACCCCCCGGCCCAGGCCCAGGCCGGGGACCGGCCCCGGACCAACGGTCGGAACAGGAAGTAGCACAGGACCGCAGGGGCCGCCATATTGAAGGTGTTTACCCCCAATGTGGTGAGCCCCCCGAACTGGAACAGAAGGGCCTGAAGGGTGAGGGCCACGAAGATCGAGGGGAACGCGGCCCACCCTAAAATAAGGCCGTTCAGCCCGTTGAGCACCAGGTGCACGCTCACCGGGCCGGCGGGCACGTGAATCAGGGACGCCACGAAGAAGGCCGAGGACAGCACGGCCACCTGGGGCACCTTTTCGGGCTTCATGCCCTTGAGGCCGGCGGCTAGGCCGGCGGCCGTGAGGGCCGCGCCGCCGGCCAGCACCGGGGCGGACAGGACTCCTTCGCTGATGTGCATCTCGGTCTCCTCGCCGGGGGCCTTGTAAGGCCCCCGGCGCTCCGAAAGAGAGACTTATGCCAAGTTGCGTTCAAAGCCATTGGGGCCCTTTGCCCCGTCCCCCGAAGGCGCTCGGTCTGAACGCAAGTCGGTATTACAGGTCGAAGGGTAGGGGGCTCTACCTCATGTCCCGGGTGCGGACCCACAGAACCGCTCCGATCTCCACCGGGTAGGCCTTGCCGTCCCTCTCGATCTTGCGATCGTCCTCGCTCAGGGCCGCGAACCCCCACCACCCGGCCCGGGGCATGGCGTAGGTGAACACGCCGTTGGCGTCGGCCTTGAGCACCTGGGTCACGTAGGGGTCGGACGGGATCTTCACCCCGTCCGTGTTCATGTACTCCACCTCCACCTCGGTGAAGGGGGCTGGTTTGCCGTTGACCAAGACCACGCCCTGGAACACGTTCCCGGCCCACAGGCCGTAAGGACGGGTGAGGGGCACGATCTCGGTCTTGAGGCCCACGGGTTGGTCCCAGCCTTCCTCCATGCCCATGGCGTTCACGATCACCTTGGTGTAGTGAACGATGAAGCTCTGCTCGGCCGGCTCCCAGTAAGGGGTGGGCTCCACGTAAAACACGTGGTCCCCCGGCCGCCGGATCGTGTACTTGGCCTCCCAGGTGGTGAACCCGTTGACCTTTTTCTCGTTGAGGGTGGGCAGAAGGTCCGTCTTCTTGCCGCGGAGAAGCACCCCGAACTGCTTGGGCCTCTCCATGTTCATATAGTTGCCCTCCATGGGATGGATGAACTTCACGTCCAGGGTGATCGTGCGGCTCTCCCCCTGGGACACGATATCGTCGCTGGGGATGATGACGCCGAAATGGGCCGACGCCAGCCCGACGGTGCACAGGACCCCGATCCCCGCGAGCAGCAGGTAACGCAGCGGCTTCATGATCTCCTCCTTATGGAATGGGGTGAAGGGAAGCACCCGCACGGCCATCGCCGTGCCATACAGGGAACGCTGGTGCGCCCCGGTGGGTGGGCGACAAGGCCCCGGGGGTAGGCTCTGCCCAGGGTTGGTAGCACAAAAAAGCGAAACGTGTAACTCAGGTCGCCGATGCTACACATGCGTGTCACCGATGTCAAGGGTGCGGGGCACTGAGCCGGAACGGCCCTCCGGGAGCTGCGGTCCGCTGCCGGAAACGCCCCGTGATCCCCCAGCCTTTCAGCGCCCGGCCCCGGAGTGATAAAGTGGCCCGGCCGCCCGGTGCACCGGCCCTTGATCCGGCCGGTGGCCTCTCCTACACAACACAGGCACCTTCCCGGTGATCCCGCAAGGAGGAGGATCCATGGCGGATCTCACGCGGTTCGGCATCTCGATGGACGCCCGGCTCCTCGAACGGTTCGACGAACTGATTCATCGTAAGGGGTATGTGAACCGATCGGAGGCGATCCGGGACCTGGTGCGTAACGCGCTGGTGGAGGACCAGTGGAGCCGGGGTGACGAGGAGATCGTGGGAACCGTGACCCTGGTGTACGATCATCACGTGCGGGACTTGGCGGACAAGCTGACCGAGCACCAGCACGATCACCACGACGCCATCGTCTCGGCCCTGCACGTCCACTTGGACCACGACCACTGTCTGGAGGTCGTGGTGGTGCGGGGGCCGGTCCTCCGGGTGAAGCGGTTGGCCGACGAGCTGATCGGCACCAAAGGGGTCAAGCACGGGAAGCTCGTGATGACCACCACCGGCCGGGGAATCGTGTAGGTGCGGCGGCGTCGAACGGTGGCTCCTCGGCCTCGGGCGGCTCGAACGCCTCGCCTACGCCCACACGGCCGTGCACCGTTTGGCCCCAGGGCGAAGATCGTGGCAACGCTGGTGGCCCACGGATCCGCGGGCAAGTGCGAGATTTGGGGGGCTAGGCCCTGCTCTCCGCCGTTCTGATCGGCCGCCTTCCCACCGCGATGCCGTGCGGGAGGGCCCGGCGGGCGTCGAAAGTTGCGGAGACTTGGGTTCCGTGGCCCTGATCGGGCGCTCCTGTTA
>JAADGT010000262.1 GCA_013152215.1 Deltaproteobacteria bacterium | reverse complement strand
GCCAGGGGAGCGGCCGCGGCGCGTGCTCTCACGCGCCGCAGCGGACCGCGCCGAGGCGGCCCCTGCGAGGCCGTTCAGCGAAGGAGGAGCCCCCAGCCCCACCCCCTGGGAAACCCACGAGATTTAGGAAATGCTACACGAGCCTTCCAGCCGCAAGGTATCCGCCATGCCCAGACATTTTCTCAAACTGACCGATTTCGGCCGGGACGAGCTCCTCGGCATTCTTGAGCTGGCCCGGGATCTCAAGGCCCGCCAGGCCCGGGGGGAGCCCCACCGCCTGCTGGAGGGCAAGACCCTGGCCATGCTGTTCGAGAAATCGAGCACCCGCACCCGGGTCTCGTTCGAGGTGGGCATGTTCCAGCTGGGCGGCCACGCCCTCTTTCTCTCGCCCCGCGACACCCAGATCGGCCGGGGCGAGCCCGTGCGCGACACGGCCCGGGTGCTGTCGCGGTATGTGGACGCGATCATGGTGCGCACCTACGGCCAGGACGTGCTCGAGGAGCTGGCCCGGTGGTCGTCGGTGCCGGTGATCAACGGCCTGACCGACCTCCTGCACCCCTGCCAGGTCATGGCCGACCTACTCACCGTGGGCGAGAGGCGGGGCTCCCTCGACGGCCTGCGGGTGGCGTGGATCGGCGACGGCAACAACATGGCCCACTCGTGGATCAACGCGGCCCGGGTGCTGGGGTTCGGCCTGCGGCTGGCCTGCCCCGAGGGGTACGACCCGGACGGCGGGGTGCTGGCCGCGGCCCGGGACGCCGACGTGGAGGTGGGCCGCGACCCCGAGTGGGCCGCTCGGGGCGCCCACGTGGTCACCACGGACGTGTGGGCCTCGATGGGGCAGGAGGAGGAGCAGGAGGCCCGGCGCCGCGCGTTCGCGGGGTACACCGTGGACGCCCGGATCATGGCCGCGGCCGACCCCTCGGCGGTGTTCCTCCACTGCCTGCCCGCCCATCGGGGCGAGGAGGTGACCGAGGAGGTCCTGGAAGGCCCCCGGTCCGCGGTGTGGGACGAGGCCGAGAACCGCCTGCACGTGCAAAAGGCGATTCTGGTGCACCTGGTGCGGGGGGAGGGCTGACCTGGGACCCCACGGGAAGGGGAGCGGCCGCGGCGCGTGCCCTCACGCGCCGCAGCGGACCGAGTCGAGGCGGCCCCTGCGAGGCCGTTCAGCGAAGGAGGGGCCCCGGCCCCACCCCCTCGGGAAATGCACGAACTTGCAGGGCATGACACTAGCCTTCCAGCTTTCTAGCCTTTGAGCTTTCCAGCGGGCCGAAGGCCCCGACGACCCAAGGAGTCGAGACATCATGGCAAAGGGCAGCGTGAAGAAGGTCGTTCTCGCGTATTCCGGTGGGCTGGACACGTCGGTGATCCTGAAGTGGCTCGTGGAGACCTACGGGTGCGAGGTGATCGCGTTCTCGGCCGACCTGGGCCAGGCCGAGGAGCTCGAGGGGCTCGACGAGAAGGCTCGGCGCACCGGCGCGTCCAAGGTGTACATCGAGGACCTGCGGGAGGAGTTCGTCCGGGACTTCGTGTTCCCCATGTTCCGGGCCGCGGCCGTGTACGAGGGCTCGTACCTCCTGGGCACCTCGATCGCCCGGCCCCTGATCGCCAAGCGCATGGTGGAGATCGCCGAGGCCGAGGGCGCCGACGCCGTGGCCCACGGCGCCACGGGCAAGGGCAACGACCAGGTCCGGTTCGAGCTCACGGCCTACGCCCTCAAGCCCGACATCCGGGTGATCGCGCCGTGGCGCGAGTGGGACCTGAACTCCCGGGAGAAGCTCATCGACTATGCCGAGCGCCACGGCATCCCCGTGCCGGTGACCAAGGCCAAGCCCTACTCCAGCGACCGGAACCTGCTGCACATCTCGTTCGAGGGCGGCATCCTCGAGGACCCCTGGCGGGAGCCGGACGAGGACATGTTCGTGCTGTCGGTGAGCCCGGAGAAGGCCCCGGACGAGCCCGAGTACGTGGAGGTGGAGTTCGAGGCCGGCAACCCCGTGGCCGTAAACGGCGAGCGGCTGTCGCCGGCGGCCCTGCTGCAACGCCTGAACGAGATCGGCGGCCGCCACGGCGTGGGCCGGATCGACATCGTGGAGAACCGGTTCGTGGGCATGAAGAGCCGGGGGGTGTACGAGACCCCGGGCGGCACCATCTGGCGGGCGGCCCACCGGGCCGTGGAGAGCCTCACCCTGGACCGGGAGGTGATGCACCTGCGGGACTCGCTGGTGCCCAAATACGCCGAGCTCGTGTACAACGGGTTCTGGTACGCGCCCGAGCGGGAGACCCTGCAGGCGTTCATGGACGAGGCCCAGAAGAACGTCACCGGCACCGCCCGGCTGAAGCTCTACAAGGGCAACTGCACCGTGGTGGGCCGCAGGAGCCCCCACAGCCTCTACGACCCCGAGACGGCCACCTTCGAAGAGGACACGGTGTACGACCAGGCCGACGCCACCGGCTTCATCAAGCTCAACGCCCTGCGGCTCCGCACCCTGAAACGGCTCGTGGGGTAAACGGAGGCTTTCCAGGGGTGCTCTCAAAGGGGTGCCGTGGGATTGCCCCAGAGGGGTGAAGCTGGGGCCTCCTCCTCCGCTGAACCCCCTCGCAGGGGCCGCCACGGTTCGGTCCGCTGCGACGCGTGAGAGCACGCGCCGCGGCCGCTCCCCTGCACCGGGCGGCCCTTGCTGCTCGGGCGTCGCGCTCCGTCGGAGACCCCAGCTTCACCCAAGAGCGATCCGCGCTTTTCTCGAGGCATGAGGGAGGGGAACTCCCACCACAGCCTCGCTGAAGGCGCCATGGTATTCCAGCCTTCCAGCCGACAAAGGATCCACACATGGCCGAAAAACCCTGGGGCGGACGGTTTCGCGAAGAGACCCTGAGGATCGTGGAGCGGTTCACCGCGTCGATCGGGTTCGACCGGCGGATGTACCGCCAGGACATCCGGGGCTCCATCGCCCACGCCCGCATGCTGGCCTCGGTGGGCATCCTCACCCAGGAGGAGGCCGACACCCTGGTGCGCGGCCTGGAGCAGGTGCTCGCCGAGATCGAGCGGGGCGAGCTGGAGCTCACCGAGAGCCTCGAGGACATCCACATGAACGTGGAGCACCGGCTCACCCAGATCGTGGGGCCGGTGGGCGGAAAGCTCCACACGCAGCCGCAACGATCAGGTGGCCCTGGACCTGCGGCTGTACCTGGCGGACGAGGTCCCCGAGATCCTGGACCTGCTGCGGGGCCTGGGTGAGGTGCTGCTGGAGCGGGCCGAGGCCGAGGCCGACCTGCTGCTGCCCGGCTACACCCACCTCCAGCGGGCCCAGCCCGTGACCTTCGGCCACCACTGGCTCGCCTACTTCGAGATGTTCCTCCGGGACATGGAGCGGTACCGGGACGCCCTGGGTCGGATCCGGCGCTCGCCCCTGGGCGCCGGGGCGCTCGCCGGGTCGCCCTATCCCCTGGACCGGGAGCGGGTGGCCCGGGACCTGGGGCTCGACGAGGTGTGCCGGAACAGCCTCGACGCCGTGTCCGACCGGGACTTCGCCCTGGAGTTCCTGTTCGCGGGGTCGGTGGTGATGATGCACCTGTCCCGGCTGTCGGAGGAGCTGGTGCTGTGGTCGAGCCAGGAGTTCGGGTTCGTCGAGCTCTCCGACGGGTTCTGCACCGGCTCCTCCATCATGCCCCAGAAGAAGAACCCGGACGTGCCCGAGCTCCTGCGGGGCAAGACCGGGCGGGCCTACGGCAACCTGATCTCGCTGCTCACCACCCTGAAGGCCCTTCCGCTCGCCTACAACAAGGACATGCAGGAGGACAAGGAGCCGGTGTTCGACACCCTCGACACGGTCAAGGGGAGCCTCGCGATCACCGTGGAGATGCTCCGGAACCTCAAGGTGCGTCCCGACCGGGCCCGGGCCGCGCTGAAGGCCGGGTTCCTGCTGGCCACCGAGCTGGCCGACTACCTGGCGTCGAAAGGGGTGCCGTTCCGCCAGGCCCACGAGGCGGCCGGCCGGCTGGTGGCCCTGGCCGAGGCCCGGGGCTGCGGGCTCGAGGACCTGGACCTGGAGACCCTGCGGTCGGTGTCGCCGCTGTTCGAGGAGGACGTGTTCCAGGTGCTCGACCCCGAGGCGAGCGTGGCCCGACGCACGGTGCTGGGCGGCCCGGCGCCCGACAACGTGCGCCGCGAGGCCCGGCTGGGGTGGAAGCGGCTCGATGCGATCTGGCCCCGGCGGGACTGACCTTGCACAACCCGCCCTTCGGACCTTGCCATCAGCCTTCCGGCGGGTAAACAGGCGCTGTCGCCCCCTGACCGGGGGGCGAGGGGCTTGGTGGAGCGCCGGGCGTGGCTCCGACAGTCGCTGCCCCCGGCACTCAGCCGATACCCGCTCCGCCGGTGACCCGAAAGGCATTACCAACGTTCGCGTTCCTGGGGTTCGTGGGGTACTCGGGCTGAGTGCCGGGGGCAGCGTGAGTCGGATGCTGCACTCACGCACGGCCGG
>JAADGT010000054.1 GCA_013152215.1 Deltaproteobacteria bacterium | reverse complement strand
CGAGGCGGTGCGCCGGGCCGTGGGCGTGGAGCCCGGGGACCCGCTGTTCGGGCTCGACGTGGCCGGCATCCGGCGGGCCGCCGAGCGGCTCCCGTGGGTGCGGCAGGCCCGGGTGATCCGCCAGGTGCCCGGCACCGTGCGGATCGTGGTGACCGAGTGGGAGCCCCGGTACCTGATCCGGACGGACCGCCTGGCCTACCTCACGGCCGAGGGGCACGTGGTGCCCGTTCCGGTGGCGCCCGGGGACGACTACCCGGTGATCACCGGCGTCTCGCCCGCCCAGTTGCGCCGGCGAGGCGAGGTGCGCCGGGCCCTGCTGGAGCTCCTGGGCCTGCTGGAGGGCGGGCTGGCCGGAGAGGAGCTGGGCGAGGTCCACGTGGACCCGGAGGAGGGGATCACCGTGTACACCGACCGACGGGCGGTGCGGTTCGGGTTCGGGGGATTCGGGGAGAAGCTCGAACGCCTGGCCCGGTTGGATCGCCACCTGTCCCGCACGGGGCGGTGGGCCCGCACCGTGGACCTGGACTACGAGGACCGGATCGTGGCCCGGCTCGAGGGGCCGTATCGAAAGGGAGGCCGGCGGTGAGGGCTGGGACGCGTCAGATCGTCGGGCTGGACATCGGCACCACCAAGATCTGCGCCGTGGTGGCCGAGACCTCGGCCGAGGGCATCCGGGTGCTGGGGTTCGGTACCCACCCTTCCAAGGGGCTGCGCAAGGGGGTGGTGGTCAACATCGAGGCCACGGTCCAGTCGATCCGCAAGGCCGTGGAAGAGGCCGAGATCATGGCCGATCGGGAGATCCGCCAGGTGTTCGCCGGGATCGCCGGCGGGCACATCCAGGGGTTCAACAGCCACGGCGTGATCCCCCTCAGGGACCGGGAGGTGAGGCCGGCCGATGTCCGACGGGTGCTCGACGCGGCCCGGGCCGTGGCCATCCCCATGGACCGGGAGGTGATCCACATCCTGCCCCAGGAGTACATCGTGGACGACCAGGACGGCATCCGCGAGCCCCTGGGCATGAGCGGGGTTCGGCTGGAGGCCCGGGTCCACATGGTCACCGGCGCCGTGACCAGCGCCCAGAACATCGTGAAGTGCTGCAACCGGGCCGGCCTCCAGGTGGCCGACATCGTGCTCGAGCCCCTGGCCAGCGCCGAGGCCGTGCTGACCGAGGACGAACGGGAGATCGGCGTGGCCCTGGTGGACATGGGTGGCGGCACCACCGACATCCTGGTGGTCAGCCAGGGCGCCGTGCGCCACTCCTCGGTGCTGGCCCTGGGCGGAGCCCACGTGACCAACGACATCGCCGTGGGGCTGCGCACCCCGGTGGCCGACGCCGAGAAGATCAAGCGCCGCCACGGCTGCGCCCTGGCCTCGCTGGTGGGCAAGGACGAGACCCTCGAGGTGCCGAGCGTGGGCGGCCGTCGGCCCCGGGTGATGAACCGGAAGATCCTGGCCGAGATCGTGGAGCCCCGCATGGAGGAGCTGCTGACCCTGGTGCACCAGGACCTGGAGAAGGCCGACATGGAGGACCGGTTGGCCTCTGGCCTGGTGCTCACCGGCGGAGGCAGCCTGCTCGAAGGGGTCGTGGAGATGGCCGAGCAGGTGTTCGGAGGGGTGCCGGTGCGGCGGGGCTACCCCCAGGGCCCCGAGAGCCTGCCCGACGGCCTGCGGGACCCGGCGTTCGCCACCAGCGTGGGGCTCGTTCTTTACGCGGCCCGGGCGGGCACGGAGGGGCTCGGGCCCCTGGACTCCGACGACCAACACCTGTTCGCGAAGATCGCCAGCCGGATGAAGTCGTGGTTTCGCAATTTTTTCTAAACATCGTTCCCAAGCAGCGTCCCCCAGCCAGGAGGTGACCCATGGCCAAGTTCGAGCTCGAAGAGACCCCTGCGTTCCAGGCCCGCATCAAGGTGGTGGGGGTGGGAGGCGGCGGCGGCAACGCCGTGAACACCATGATCGCGGCGGGGATCCAAGGCGTGGACTTCATCGCGGCCAACACCGACGCCCAGGCCCTGGCCGCGAGCCTCGCGCCCATGAAGGTGCAGCTGGGCAGCGGTCTGACCCGGGGGCTCGGGGCCGGTGCCAACCCCGAGGTGGGCCGCCAGGCCGCCCTGGAGGACACCGCCACCATCGCCGAGGCCCTGGACGGTGCGGACATGGTGTTCATTACGGCCGGCATGGGCGGGGGCACGGGCACGGGTGCGAGCCCGGTGATCGCCCGGGTGGCCAAGGAGTGCGGCGCGCTCACCGTGGGGGTGGTCACGAAGCCCTTTGGTTTCGAGGGCAAGCGCCGGATGCGCCAGGCCCTCGAAGGCGTGGACGAGCTGCGCCAGGAGGTGGACACCCTGGTCACCATCCCCAACGACCGGCTCCTGTCCATCGCCGGCAAGCAGGCCTCGTTCCTCGACGCGTTCCGCATGGCGGACGACGTGCTGCGTCAGGCGGTGCAGGGCATCAGCGACCTGATCACCCAGGCCGGCATCATCAACGTGGACTTTGCCGACGTGCGCACGGTCATGAGCGAGAAGGGCATGGCGCTCATGGGCAGCGGGGTGCGCAGCGGCGAGAACCGGGCGGTCATGGCGGCCCAGGACGCGATCTCGAGCCCCCTGCTGGACAACGTGAGCATCGAGGGGGCCCGGGGCGTCCTGATCAACATCACCGGCCCCTCGGACCTGGGCCTGGCCGAGGTGGTGGAGGCGGCCACCCTGATCCAGGAGGCGGCCCACGAGGACGCCAACATCATCTATGGCCAGGTGATCGACGACTCCATGGGCGACCGGGTCCAGGTGACCGTGATCGCCACCGGGTTCGGGGAGGCCAAGGCCGAGCAGGAGCCGATCCACATCGAGACCGTCCGCGCCGTCAAGGCCGAGAAGGCCCAGCCCGTGGACTACGACAAGCCCGCCTTCCAGCGCCGCAAGGAGCCGGCGACGGCCGTGCGGGTCAGCCGGGTGGTGGGCAGCGACATCGAGATGGAGAGCGAGCTCGACATTCCCACGTTCCTCCGGAGGCAGGCCGACTAGTGTCATGCTCCGCAAGTTCGTTCATTTCCCCGAGGCGGTGGGGCTGGGGGCCCCTCCTTCGCTGAACGGCCTCGCAGGGGCCGCCTCGGCGCGGTCCGCTGCGGCGCGTGAGAGCACGCGCCGCGGC
>JAADGT010000096.1 GCA_013152215.1 Deltaproteobacteria bacterium | reverse complement strand
CGGCACGTCCGCACCCACCCGGAAGGCGGCCTCACGCCGGGCCGTTTCGGACAGTGCCCTGTCGAACAGCCGCTCCATGCCCAGCAGCACGGCGGCCGCGTCGCTCGACCCGCCCCCCAGCCCCGCCCCGGCCGGGATGCGCTTGTCCAGGGTGACCCGAACCCCGGCCCTCACCCCGGTGGCCCGCAGGTAGTACCGGGCGGCCCGGGCGCAGAGGTTCTCGTCGCCCGCCGGCCCCCCGCCCTCCACCTCGACCCGGCCGGGATCGGCCAGGGGCTCGAGCACGAGCCGGTCGAACCACGACACCGGCGCCATGAGCATGCGCAGGTCGTGGTACCCGTCGGGCCGGCGGCCGAGCACCTCGAGGTAGAGGTTCACCTTGGCGGGCGCCCGCAGGGGCAGCTGGGGCATGGCTCTCGCGGCTCCGTCAAAGGAAAAGGGCCTGGGTTCGCGACCCAAGCCCTTCTCGCGGCGCATGGTGCCCAGGGGCGGAATCGAACCACCGACACGGGGATTTTCAGTCCCCTGCTCTACCGACTGAGCTACCTGGGCCCTTCCGAGGCTGCGGAGATTACCCCGGCCGTTTCCCCCCTGTCAAGACGCTCCAGCCGGGGGATTTCCGGTCCCCTCTGCGAGCCCCAAGGATCGCAGGAACCCCAGGGCCTCCTCCAGCGCCCGCCCCTTGGGGCCGTCGGTGGACACCCAGGTCTGGACCGGCTCGCCCTCGGCCCGGGGCTCCCACGCCTGGCGGGCCCGCCGGAACACCTCCCACCCCGCGTCCGACGGCCCCCTGCGGGGCTTCGACAGCCGCCGCCGGATCTCCCCGTCGGAGGCCCGGCACCCGATCAGGCCGCACCGCACCCCCCACGACCGGGCCACCGCCGCCAGCTCCCGACGCCATCGGGCCTCGCGGAACGACGCGTCCACCAGCACCCGCCGGCCCTGAAACAGGCCCTCCTGGGCCCGCCGGAACACCTCCCGGTAGGTGCGCTCGGTCCACTCGGCCGTGTAGATGCCCCGGCCGAACGGAGCCGCGGCCGACTCCTCCGGGTCGAGGCCGGCCAGCTCCTTGCGCACCCGGTCCGTGTCGATCACCCAGAACCCCGCCCGCTCGGCCAGGCCCCGGGCCAGGGTGGACTTCCCGCTCCCCGGCAGACCGGCCACCCCCAGCAATGCGGGCCGGCGCTCCGGGGGCTCCAGCTCGTCCAGGGCCACCAGCCAGTGGGCCCGGGCCGAGACCAGGGCCTGGGCCCGCTGGTCGGCGGGCACCTCGGGCTCCAGCGCCGCGAACCCCTCCACTTTGGCCCGTACGCACGCCCGGTAGGCGGCGTAAAAGGGGAACAGGGCCTCGCCCTCCGGGTCTGCCGCGGCGGCCGCGTAGGCCCGCCGGAAGCGGTCGGCCAGGTCCCTGCGGCCCCGGAACGCCAGGTCCATGGCCAGGAACGCCGCGTCCGCCACGGGGTCGGCGTACCGGAACCGCTCGTTGAACTCGATGCAGTCCACCACCACCCACCGCCGGTCGGCCGGCCGGCGTGGAAAGTCGTACACGTGGTCCAGGTGCAGGTCGCCGTGGGTGTCGCAGGGAACGCCCCGCCGGGCCCGGTCGTCGATCAACGGCCCCAGGGCCTCCAGCGCCTCCCGGGTCCTCCGGAGGGCTCGGGCGTACACCTCGTCCGACACGGTGGTGCCCCGGTGCTCCCCGGTCTGCTCGAAGTTCTCCAAGGCGTTTCGCCCCACCACCGCGGTTCGGCCGTACCGGGCCGTGTGGGGACCCCGGTCGGCCCCGGCGTGGAACCGGGCCAGGAACGCCGCCAGGGCCTCCAGGTCCTCGGGCCCCTCGGCCCCCGCCTCCAGCCGCCGCAGGAGGGTGGCCCGCTCGGGCAGGCGCCGCATCCACACGGCCCACTCCACCACCTCGCCCTCCCCGTCCACCCGCACCCGGCCGGACCGGACGGTGACGGGGACCACGCCCAGGTACACCCCCGGCGCCAGGCGCCGGTTCAGCCGGACCTCCTCCTCGCAGAAGTGCCGCCGCCGCTCGAGGGTGGTGAAGTCCAGGAACCCCAGGTCCAGGGGCTTCTTGATCTTGTAGACGTAGGGCCCGGCCAGGAACACGGCCGAGATGTGGGTATGCCGCACGATCACGTTGCGGCACGGATGGGGGTACGCCTCGGGGCGGCTCAGCGCCGCGATCACTCGAACAAACACGCCTTCCCGACCAGCACCACCACCAGGGTGAGCACCAGCAACACGAACAGGCCGCCCCACACCTGGCCCAGCTTCTCCTCGAGGGACTTGGGGCCCGGGCGGCCGGGCCTGCCGGTCTTTGCCATCGGATCTCCTCCTACCACCGATCGTACCGGTCGGCGCCCTCCCGGTACTCGCGGATGCGGTCGGTTCCCAGCGATCTGAGAATGCACAGGATTCGGGCCGAGGCCTCCAGGGTGGTGGAGACCATGTAGGCCTCCTCCAGCATCTCGCCCACGGCGAACGCCCCGTGGCCCCGGAGCACGGCGATGGGGTGGTCGCGCAGGGCCGGCGGCAGGATCCGGGCCACCTCCGCGCTGCCCACGGTCTTGGCGGCCGCCACCACCGGCACCCGGTGCAGGAGGTACGACCCCTCCGAGTCCACCGGCACGATCGCGTCCTCCACCAGCGACAGGGCCGTGGCGTGCAAGGGGTGGGTGTGGACGATGGCCAGGGCGCTCGTGGCCCGATAGATGGCCCGGTGGACCACCAGCTCGGTGCTGGCCAGGGTGACCATGGCGTCGTCCGCCTCGAGCCCGGTCTCCACCAGGTCCTCGGGCCGCAGGCGCCCCAGCATGGCGCCCCGCCGGGTGATCACGATCCGGTCGCCCAGCCGCACGCTCATGTTGCCGCCGTGGGACGTGATGAGCCCCGCCACGAACAGGTCCCGCCCGATCTCTCGAAACTGCTCAAACATCGGCCGCCTCCGGCTCGGCCAGACCCAGCCGGGCCAGCTTCCGGGGCGAGGGCCGGCCCCCCTCGTCCCACCCCCGGAACCGGTAGTACTCGTCGAGCATCGGCCCGAGCCGCACGGTGTGGCCGGCGCTGGGCCCGCTGCTCGTCCAGGAGCCGGCGGGGAAGGGTGTCGTGGTCCCGGCCGAGCCCCCGGTCCAGGTCGGCGAGCCGCTCCACCGTGTAGATCCGCTCCCCCACGGTGAGCAGCTCCTGGCCGTCCAGGTTCCACCCGGTGGCGGCCCGCACCAGGCGGGCGTAGTACCCCTCGGACAGGGCGAACCCGGTGAACCGGCACAGCACCAGGCTGTCCACCGCGGCGTTCAGGTTCTGCTGCACGATCACCAGCCCGGCCTTGCCCGACCAGGCGAACCGGTCCACCCGCTTGGGGGTGGCCAGGATCTCGGGGGCCACCATGTAGGAGCGCAGGTGGCAGCCCCCGCGGTTGGAGGTGGCATAGGCCAGGCCCTGGCCCTGGCACCCCCGGGGGTCGTAGGCCGGCAGCTCCATGCCCTTCACGGTCATGGCCGCCCCGGGCCGGCCCAGGGTGCGGGCCAGGTGGTCGCTGCCGTGGCGCAGCAGCTCTCCCGGCCCCTCGGCCCGGGCCATCTCCTCGAGGAGCCTGGCCACCCCCGCGGGCCCGCCCTCCAGGGGGTCCCGGTCCAGGACTCCCTCCTCCCACAGCTCCCGGGCCGCGGCCAGGGTGGCCCCGGCCGAGATCGTGTCGAGCCCCAGGTCGTTGCACAGGAGGTTGAGCCGGATCACGGCCTCCAGATCGGCCAGCCCCAGGTCGACCCCGAAGGACCACAGGGTCTCGAACTCCGGCCCCTGCACCTCCCGCCCCTCCAGGCTCACTCTCCGGCCGCAGGCGATGGGGCAGCCGGGGCAGGCCTTGCGGCCCGTGGTCACCTCTTGCAGGGCCTCGCCGGACACCGCCTCGGCCCGACCGAACCGGCTCTCCCGAAAGTTGCGGGTCGGCAGGGCCCCCACGGCGTTGACCACGTTCATCAGCACCGCGGTCCCGAACTCGGGCAGGCCCCGGCTGGTGATCGGGTGGGCCGCAAGCCATTTTCGGCACTCGCCCACCACGAACCCGAACCCCTCGGGGTCGGCCACCTCGACCGGGCCGTCGCCCCGGACCACCAGGGCCTTCACCCGTTTGGCCCCCAGCACCGCGCCCAACCCGCCCCGTCCGAAGAACCGCTCGCCGTGGGCGACGTTGGCGAGCCGGGAGCCGGTCTCCCCCGCCGGCCCCACGGTGAGCACCGCGGCCTTCGGCCCGTACCGGCCCCGAAGGGCGGACCGCACGGCCCGGTTGCCCCGGCCCCAGAGATCGGTTGCCGGATCGAACCGGACCCCGTCCGGATCCACCACCACGACCAAGGGGGCGTCGGCCGCGCCCTCGAGCCACAGGGCGTCGTAACCGGCTCGCTTCAGGCGGATGCCGAAGAACCCCCCGGAGTTGGCGTCGAACAGGGTGCCGGTCAGCGGCGACAGGGCCGTGCAGCTGGTCCGGGAGGCGGTGGGCGCCCGGGTGCCGGTGAGCGGCCCGGTGGCCACCACGAACGCCGCGTCGGCCGCCAGCGGATCGAGCCGGTGCCGGCTCGAGGCGTAGAGGAGGTGGGCGCCCAGGCCCCGTCCTCCCAGGTAGGCCCGGAGCACCCCGGCCGGAATCTCCTCGACCCCGGCGCGCCGCGCCGACAGGTCCACCCGCAGGAGCCGGCCGGTCCACCCCTTCATGCCGGGTCGCCCCCCTTGGCGTGGGCGTCCCGGCAGGCTTCGCTGCAGAAGTAGGCGCCGCCGGGCCCTGGCACCGCCGACTCCTTGGGCACGTACACCCCGCAGTGGGGGTCCTGAACCAGCTCGCCGCCCTGGATCGCCCGACCCGGAGCGGGTCGGGGCCGGGGCTGAACACGCGGCTTGGGCTTCAGGCCCTTCACGAGCCTCACCACGAGCCAGATCAGGACGCCGTAGAACAGGAGTCGGATGAGCAACGGAGGAACCTCCGGTGACTTCGGTCGTCGGTCGTCGGTCGTTGGTCGGGGGCCTTCGGCCCGCTAGAAGGCTAGAAGGCTAGAAAGCAAGGAGGCTGGAAGGCCTGAAGACCTCCTTGGTTCCCGCACGTTTTAGGAACCAGCATACCTCTTCGCTTCCACCTCACGGTCCGGGGGGGAGCCGGGGCCGGCCTCCAGGGCCCCGGCCCACGGCGGCCGGCCCAGGTCGGCCAC
>JAADGT010000254.1 GCA_013152215.1 Deltaproteobacteria bacterium | reverse complement strand
CGTCCGCGGTCACGATCTTTGCGCACATGAACCGGGCCTCCCTCGGCGCTGCCCCGCCCGTCACCCGTACGCCACGGCCGGCAGCCACGTGACCAGCCACGGGAACAAGGCCACGAGCACCAGCCCTACCAGCTGCAGAACGATGAACGGGACCACCCCCTTGTAAATATCGATCAGCTTCACGTCCGGTGGGCACACCCCCTTGAGGTAGAACAGGGCGAACCCCACTGGCGGGGTCAGGAAGCTGGTCTGGAGCGCCACGGCCACCAGCAGCACGAACCACACCAGCTCCGGGTTCTCCACCTGGCCGTAGCCGGGCACGGCGAGCCCCAGCTTCCCCACCACCGGGGCCACCAGGGGCAGTACGATCAGGGTGATCTCGATCCAGTCCAGGAAGAACCCCAGCAGGAACACCACGGCCAGGATGAACGCCACGATGCCGTAGGGGCCGAACGGCAGGCCGGTGAGCACCTGCTCGATCACCTCGTCCCCTCCCAGGCCCCGGAGCACCAAGGCGAAGCAGGTGGCCCCGAGAAAGATCGCGAAGATGTATGCGGTGGTGTTGTAGGTACCCCGGAGCACCTCCCGAAACACCCGGAAGTCCAGCTTCCGGTTCCAGGCAGCCAGCAGGGTGGCACCCAAAGCCCCCACCCCGCTCGCCTCTGTGGGCGTGGCGACTCCCGCGAAGATCGACCCCAGCACCGCCAGGATGAGCGCCGCCGCAGGGAGCACCGTGCGCACCACCTGGAGCACCTCCCGCACCCCCACCCCCCCTTCCATGCCCTCCGGCAGGGGCGCGGCCTCGGGCCGGAGCCAGCAGTACACCAGGATGTAACCGATGTAGAGCACCCCCAAGATCAACCCCGGCAGCACCGCCCCCATGAACAGGTCCCCCACCGACAGACCCAGCTGGTCGGCCATGATCACCAGCATGATCGAGGGGGGGATCAGGATCCCCAGGGTGCCCGAGGCCGCGATCGTGCCCAGGGCCAAGGGGTTCTCGTACCCCTGGGACCGCATGGCCGGGAAGCTCAGCAGCCCCAGCAGCACGACCGAGGCTCCGATGATGCCGGTGGAGGCGGCCAGGATGATCCCGATGGCCGTCACCGTGACCGCGAGCCCCCCCCGGACCTTGCCGAACAGCCGCTGCATCGACTCCATCATCCGCTCGGCGATGCCGGAACGGTCGAGCATGAGCCCCATGAAGATGAACATGGGGAGGGCCACCAGGACCCAGTTGTCCATGTACTTGTAGATCCGGTTCACCACCATGCCGAGCGTCATGTAGTCGAGCCCGGTCCAGGCGTCGAAGTAGGTGTCGGCGATCCAACCCACCCCGGTGAACAGCACCCCCGTCCCCCCCAGGACGAACGCGATGGGAAACCCGGTGAACAGCCCGGCGATGAACGTGACGAACATCGCCACCACGAGGATGTCGTTGATCTCCATGGTTCTTCGCTTTCTCCCCTTCCGGCTGCCGGGTCAGCCCCGACGACCCGAGCGGACCAGGAACGTCACCGCACGCACGAGCCTCGTCACGGTGGCGAGCCCCACCAGCCCGATGCTCAAGGGGATCACGGCCTTGATCACCCACCGCCAGGGCAGGCCCGACGGGGCGTCCGACCCCTCGCCCACCCGCCAGGCGTCGTACACGAACGCCAGGCTGTGGTGGAACACCACCCACAGGAACGGCAGCAGGAACACCAGAATGCCGAACACCTCCCACTTCGCCTTGGTGCGCGGCGAGAAGCGCATGTGGAGGATGTCCACCCGGATGTGGCTGTCATCCACCATGGCGTAGCTGATGCCGAACATGATCCCCACGGCGTAGAGGTGCCACTCCAGCTCCTCCAGGGCCACGAGCCCGTGGCCGAACCCGTAGCGGAGCACCACCTGCACGATGATCACCACCACCAGAACCGCGTTCACCCACATCACCCCGTGGCCGAACCGCCGGATCCCGTTGTCGATGGCCTCGCACCATCCGATGCGGGGCCACTCCTCGTGGCGTTCCATCCGATCCTCTCCCTGAGAAATTCGGTGGTCGGTCTGGGCCTTCGGCCCCCTGGGCGGCCAGGCGGCTAGGCGGCCGGGCGGCTTCCCCGAACCGCCGCCAAACCCTCGGTGAGGCATGGGTTTCAGGAACCAGAATTCAGCGGACCGAAGACAGGAAAAGACCACGGGTACGCTTCCTGCGTCCTACGCCGCAACCTGTCCCCTGAATCCTGTCTTCTGGCTCCTGAACCGCAGGCCCCATGCCCCGCCCTCGTCAATGGGCCCAGACCAACGAACGTTGGCCCCCGGGGACCGGGCCTCGGTCCCCGGCGGGGTTCCCGGCTACTTCATCTTCACGTCCTTGGGCTTCGGCCGGGGCAGGAACGCGTAGGCCTGCCACACCTTGTAGTTGCTGCGAAACGCCTTCATGTCCTCCCAAACCTTCTTGAAGTAGGCGTCCTTGGCGGCCTCCTCCTCGGCCACCTCCTCCCAGGCCTTCCGGAACGTGGCCAGCATGCGGTCGTCCCAGTAGTGCAGGGTGACCCCGTGTTTCTCCACGTTCTCCTTCATGGCGTCGAACTGGATCGCCTCGCCGTAGGCGAACGAGTCCGCCACGCTCGCCTTGCACAGCATCTCGAGGACCATCTTCTGGTGGTCGCTCATCTGGTCCCACACCTTCTTGTTGATCAGCAGCTCGAACACCGTGGCCTGCTGGTGCCAGCCCGGGAAGTAGTTGTGCTTGGCGATCTTGTAGAACCCCAGCCGCTTGTCGATGGCCGGCATGGAGAACTCGGTGGCATCGATGGCCCCCTTCTCCAGGGCCGGGAAGATCTCGCCGCCCGGCAGTTGGCTGACCGACGCGCCCAGCTTCTCCATCACCTTGCCCCCCAGCCCGAAGAACCGGATGCGCAGGCCCTTGAGGTCCTCGGGCCCCTTGATCTCTTTGAGGAACCACCCCGAGGTCTCCGGCGCGATCACCCCGCAGACCAGCACCTTCACGTTGTACCCCGCCCGGTCGTACATCTCCTGGTAGAGCTTCAGGCCGTTCCCGTAGTACAGCCACGCCAGGTACTCCCCGGCCTCGGGGCCGAACGGCACCGCGCTGAACAGGGCGGCCGCCGGCATCTTGCCCTGCCAGTACCCGGCCGTGGAGTAGCCCGCGTTCACCTTGCCCGTGCTCACTGCGTCGAGGATCTCGAACGGGGCCACCAGCTTGCCGGGCTCGTACACCTTCATCCGGATCGTGCCCCCGCTGAGCTGCTCCACCCGGTCGGCCATCCACTGGATCGTGGTGCCCAGGGCGGGCAGCGCCGTGGAGAACGCGATCGGCACCTTGAGGAGGATCTTCTTCTCCTTCGCCCACCCCGATCCGCCGGCAAGGACCAGCCCCAACGTCAAGACCGCCGCCACCAGCCTCCGTCCCCTGTTCATGGCTCTCCTCCTTTTCGTGGGGGGGAACGCAACGGGTCGCTCGGGGCCAGGGTGTGCAGCTTCCGTGCCGGAAGAAAAACGCCGTGTTCACGGGGCAGGAAAGCGGACGATTCCGGAACTCCGGAACGGGTTGGGCGAAGAATGGGGGAGCATCGGCCCCCGGATGGGTTTCCGGATCTCCGGACTCTTTCCGGATATCCGGACTCAGAGGGGGAGGGAGGCTCAGCGGGAGAGAAGTCCGTAACGGGATGCCTTCTCGTAGAACGCGGATTTACCGATCCCCACGAGCCGGGCCGCCTCCACGGCGCGCCCCCCGGCGATCCGGAGGGCTTGGCGCAGATGCTCGGCCTCCACCTCGGCCAGCACCTGGCGCAAGGGGGGAAGCTCCTCGCCGGAGGCCGAGCGCCGCCGCAGGTGGTGGGGCAGGTGCACGGGGAGGATCCGGGCACCGTCGCATAGGTTCAGGGCCCGCTCCAGCACGTTCTCCAGCTCCCGGACGTTGCCGGGCCACGAGTAGGCCAGAAGCACCGCCAGGCTCTCGGGCGCCAAGTCCCGGGGCGGCAGCCCCAGATCCCGGGCGAGACGGGCGACCAGCCGCTGGACCAGAAGGGGGATGTCCTCTCGTCGGTCCCGCAGGGGCGGGGTCTCCAGCAGCACCACGTTGAGCCGGTAGAGCAGGTCCTCCCGGAACCGCCCCCGACCCACGGCCTCCCGCAGATTCCGGTTGGTGGCCGCGATCACCCGCACGTCCACGGCCACCGGCCTGGACGCACCCAAGGGCTCGATCTCCCGCTCCTGGAGCGCCCGCAGCAGCTTGGCCTGGGTCGCCGGGGCAAGCTCGGCCACCTCGTCGAGGAAGATCGTTCCCCCTTGGGCCAGCTCGAACCGGCCCGTCCGGCCCCCTTTGCGCGCCCCGGTGAACGCCCCCTCCCGGTAACCGAACAGCTCCGACTCCAGCAGGCCCTCCGGGATGGCCGCGCAGTTCACCTTGACGAACGGCTTGTCGGCCCGGGGGCTCAGGTTGTGCAGGGCATGGGCCACCAGCTCCTTGCCGGTGCCGCTCTCCCCCTGGATCAGCACCGTGGACTGGGTCCGCGCCACCCGTCGCACCAGGTCCTTCAGGGCCCGGATCGGCGGGCTCTCGCCCACGATGCTTTCCAGCGTGTACCGGGTGCCGTTCTGTCGCCGGAGCTCTTGGCGGTAGTACCGCAGCTCGCTGCGCAGCCGGCGGGCCTCCTCGGCCAGGGCGTCCAGCTCCGACACGTCCCGGAACAGCACCTTGCCCACAGCGCCCACCACCCGTCCCCCCTCGCGGATGGGGATGCGATCGCACACCATGTCGTGCCCCTTGATCCGCTGCACCTTGCGGATCTCCGGCTTCCCCGTGCGGAGCACCACGTGCATGCGGGTGTTCTCGATGGCCTCGGTCACGGGTCGGCCCACCATGTCGGCCGGGTCCACCCCCAGGAACTCGCCGTAGGCCCGGTTGAACATGGTGATGATACCCCGGTCGTCCACGACCACCACGCCCTCATAAGCGGTATCGAGCACGGCCTCCAGGGTGCGCTTCCAACGGTCGGCCTCGTCGCGCTCGGCCCGGGCCGACTCCAGGTCGGTCACGTCCTGGAGCACGGCCACCGCGCCCACCACCCGGCCGTGACGCAGGATCGGGGTGCGGTTGCTCACATAGGCATGGCCGCCCAGCTCGATCCGCTCCCCGATGTGGGGTCGGCGGGTCCGCAGCACCTCCAGCAGCCCGGTATGAGGCACCACCTCTTGAATGGGCCTGCCGATCAGGTCCTTGAGCTCCACTGCGAGCACCCGGCTGAGAGCCCGGTTCCCAGCCACCACCCGCCCCTCGGCGTCCACCACCACGATGGCGTTGTACGCGGAGTCGAGGGCCACCCGCAGCTGCTCCAGCCGCGAGCACACCGCCTTGAACCCCGCCTCCAGGAGCCGGATCCGCGGCACCCAGCCCTCGGCCAGGTCCCCCTCCCCCACCCCCACCAAGGGGCGGTCGGCCGCCCCGGGCC
>JAADGT010000341.1 GCA_013152215.1 Deltaproteobacteria bacterium | reverse complement strand
TGAGACGGCTGGCGGCCGCTGCCGCACTCGTGGCCTGGGCAGGCGCCGCCCACGCCCAAGAGGCGGTGCTTCCGGCCCTGCGGTTCGGCATCGACCGGGCCACCGGGCCCCAGGACGTCAGTCTCACCCTCCAAATCGTGTTCCTTCTCACGGTGCTCACCCTGGCACCGGCGATCCTCATCCTGCTCACCTCGTTCACCCGGATCATCGTGGTCCTGTCGTTCCTGCGCAACGCCCTGGGCACCCAGGCCATGCCGCCGAACCAGGTCCTCGTGGGGCTTGCCCTGTTCCTGACGTTTTTTGTGATGACCCCTACCTGGAATCAGGTGTACACCGGGGCCCTGCGGCCGTACCTGGACGGCCGGATCCCCCAGGCCGAGGCCCTCGAACGGGCCGAGCCCCCGGTCCGGCGGTTTCTGCTGGAGCACACGCGTGAGAAGGACATCGCCCTGTTCGTCCGGCTGGGGCAGGGGCCCCGCCCCCGCAGTCCCGAGGAGGTGCCGTTCGCAGCGCTGGTGCCGGCCTTCGTGATCAGCGAGCTGCGAACCGCGTTCACGATCGGGTTCCTCCTGTACATCCCGTTCGTGGTGATCGATCTGGTGGTGGCCAGCGTGCTCATGAGCATGGGCATGTTCATGCTTCCCCCGATGATGGTGAGCCTGCCGTTCAAGATTATCTTCTTCGTGCTGGTGGACGGCTGGAACCTGGTGGTGGGGAGCCTGGCGAGGAGCATACTGGGATGACCCCGGACGACGTGCTGGCTCTGGCCCGACGGGCGGTGGAGATCACCCTGCTGCTGTCGGGGCCGGTGTTGTTGGTGTCCCTGGTGGTGGGGGTGATCATCAGCCTTCTGCAGGCGGTCACCCAGATCCAGGAGCAGACCCTCACCTTCGTGCCCAAGTTTCTGGCCATCGTGGTCGTGTTCCTGCTGATGCTCCCCTGGGCCATGAATCTCATGCTGAGTTATGCCACCGAGCTGTTCCTGAGCTTCCACCGGTTCGCGGGATAGGTCGCTGTCCGCCCATGTTGGGGATCACCGACGTCCAGTTCTTCGGCTTCCTGTTGGTCCTCCTTCGCACCGCGTCGCTGTTCTCGTTCGCGCCGGTGTTCTCGAGCCCGTTCGTGCCGGTCCAGGTGAAGGCTGCCGCGGTCCTGGGGTTGAGCGTGGGGCTCTCGGGCCTGGGGCTGGCTCCGGCCGTGGCGGTGCCACCCACCGCGGCGGGCGTGGCGGCGCTGGCCGGGCGCGAGGTGGTGGTGGGGCTGCTGGCCGGGTTCGTGGCCCGGTTGGTGTTCGCGGCCGTCCAGTTCGGGGGGCAGTTGGTGGGGTTTCAGATGGGTCTGGGGATCGTCAGCGTCATGGACCCCCAGTTCGAGACCCAGATCTCCGTGGTCAGCCAGTTGGAGTTCATCCTCGCCCTCCTCCTGTTCCTGTCGGTGGGGGGCGACCGGATGTTGGTGGAGGCGTTCGTCTCGAACCTGGCGACCGTGCCGCCGGGCGGGTGGTGGGACTCGCCGGCGGTGATGGAGGTGCTGGTGCGTCTGTCGGGCGACGTGTTCCGGCTGGGGGTTACCCTGGCCGCGCCCGTGATCGCCGCCCTGTTCGCGGCCCACGTGATCCTGGGGGTGTTCGCCCGGTCGGTTCCCCAGATGAACATGCTCATCCTGGGGTTTCCCCTGCAGATCCTGGTGGGGTTCACGGTGCTGGGGCTGTCCCTACGCCACTGGGGCCGGGCGTTTCTGTGGGCGCTGCAGGACAGCCTGCGGGCGCTTGAGGCGCTCGGGAGAATCTGGGGGTAGCCCGTGGCCGCGGACGATCAGGAGCGAACCGAAGCCGCAACCCCGAAACGTCGCAGGGAGGCCCGGGAGGAGGGGCAGGTCGCCCGCAGCCCGGAGGTGCTCACCGCGTTCGTGCTGGGAACAGGGGTGCTGGGGGTGTGGGTGGGCGCGGGCCACCTGTACCGGGAGCTGGCAGGGTTGACCGTGGACGTGATCCGCCTGGGGGGCGGCCTCGACCTGCGGCCGGATGCGGCGGCGGCACTGGCGTTGCGGGTGTTCCGGGCCCTGCTCAGCGGCCTGGCGCCCGTGTTCCTGGCCGCGTTGGTTGGGGGCGTGGCGGGCAACGTGGTCCAGGTGGGGTTCCTGGTGTCGTTCAAGGCGATCGAGCCCAACCCGGACCGCATCAACCCGATCTCGGGGTTCGGCAACCTGTTCCAATGGGCCAAGGTGGTCGACCTGGCCAAAAACCTCCTCAAGGTGGTGGCCGTGGGGTGGGCCGCCTATCTCGCCCTGCGGGACCGGCTGTGGGAGTTTCCGGCCCTGGCCGGGGTTCCTCCCCGCACTCTGCTGGAGTTTCTGCTGGCCAAGGTGGCCTTCCCGATCCTGCGCAACGTGCTGCTCGTGTACGTGGCGATCGCGCTGCTGGATTATGCGTTCCAGCGGTGGCAGTTCGAGAAGAAGATCCGGATGACCAAGCAGGAGATCAAGGACGAGTACAAGGAGACCGAGGGCGACCCCCTCATCCGAAGCCGTATCCGCACCCTGCAGCGCGAGATGGCCCGGCGCCGGATGATGGCCGAGGTGCCCCGGTCCGACGTGGTGATCACGAACCCCACCCACTTCGCCGTGGCCTTGCGCTACGTACCGGAGGAGATGGATGCGCCCCAAGTGACCGCCAAGGGCGCGGACCGGGTGGCCGAGAAGATCCTCGAGTTGGCCCGGGAGCACGGGGTGCCCGTGGTGGAGGATCCTCCGGTGGCCAGGGCCCTGTACCGTCAAACCGAGCCGGGCGACCGGGTGCCCACGGACCTGTTCCAGGCGGTCGCCGAGATCCTGGCCCACGTCTACCGCCTGAGCGGACGGATCCCCGGCGGCGTACCCGCGGAGCCCCCTCCCTCCTCCGGAGCCTGACTTCCGCTGGAAGGCTAGAAGGCTTGAAAACCTTCCGGATTCCCGCACGTTCTAGGAACCACCACACCTCTTCGCTTTTACCTCACACACGGTCCGGGGGGCAGGGGGCATGGCGAAGCGGCCGCCTGGCTCACGGCCCGAGGTCCCCCGCATTTCTCTAGTCTCTAGTTTCTAGTGTCGTGTTTCGGAAATTTCGTGCTGTTCCCAAGGGGTGGGGCTGGGGGCCCCTCCTTCGCTGAACGGCCTCGCAGGGGC
>JAADGT010000217.1 GCA_013152215.1 Deltaproteobacteria bacterium | reverse complement strand
CCGCGGTGGACAAGGTCAACGCCGAGGGGGGCATCGCCGGCCGGGAGGTCAAGCTGGTGGTGGCCGACACGGCCAGCTCCGCCGAGACCGGACCCCGCAACCTGCGGCAGTTGATCTACGAGGACGAGGCCGACTTCGTGATCGGCTCGGTCCACTCGGGGGTGGTGCTCGCATCGGCCCCCGTGGCCCAGGAGACGAACACGTTCTACTTCTCGGGCGGCGCCATGTCGGCCTCGATTACCGGCGAGAAGGCCAGCCCCTACCTCGGGCGATGCCACACCCACGCCCGCATGCAGGCCCAGGTGGGGTGGAAATGGGCGTTCGACAACCTGGGGAAGAAGTGGACGTTCGTCGTGGCCGACTACTCCTGGGGACGGAGCCTGGCCCAGGAGTTCGGGGCGCGGATCCGCAAGGCGGGCGGCGAGGTGCAGGTGATCAAGGCCCCGCCGAAGACGAGCGACTTCATCCCCTATCTGCAGAAGGTGCACGGCGACTCCGAGGTGCTGTTCACCGCGTTCCTGGGGTCGGCCGCGCTGGGGGTGATGCGCCAGTCCGTGGAGATCGGGCTGCACGAGCGCATGAAGCGGTTCTCGGTCATCTGCACCGCGGACGGCATCGGCATGGACCAGATCGGCAAGGAGGCCGTGGGCATGCACTTCCTGTCGTACCACCCCCGGTACCTGGACCAGCTGCCCGAGGCCCAGCGCCCCTACGAGGCCGCGTTCCGCAAGGCCGTGGGGGTCACGCCCGAAGGCCGGGACGTCTCGAACCCCAAGAAGGTGATCGTGGGCTCCCACTACTGGTCGGGCTGGGAGTACGTGGGGCTGATCAAGAAGGCCGTGGAGGCCTCGGGCTGGAGGTCCAAGAAGGACAACAAGGAGTTCCACAAGGCGTTCTTCAACCTCAAGGTCCAGGCCGGCCCGTGGTTCCCCCAGGGGGACCTGATGCTGCGTGAGGAGGACCAGCAGGGGTTCCACAACCACTACCTGGTGCGGGTGGAGAAGGATCTCCGGCTCCACCGCATCGCCGTGCTCCCCAAGGAGCAGGCGGTGTACGAGCCCCCGGTGGACCTGAAGAAGTACTGGACGTGATCCCAGGGCCGTGGGCGGGGCCCCTGCCCGCCCCCGGCGAGGAGGACCCTCTGTTGGCACAGTTGGCCCTGGTCATCGTGAACGGGTTCGTCTGGGGGTGGATCGTGGCCCTGATCGCCCTGGGGCTGAACCTGATCTTCGGGCTCACCCACGTCATCAACATCGCCCACGGGGCGTTCTACATGCTGGGCGCGGTGGTGGCCTGGTACGTGGTGGAGGCCACGGGCCACTTCTGGCTGGCGCTGGCCGTGGCGCCCCTGGCCGTGGGCCTGCTGGGGCTGGGGGTGGAGCGGTGGGTGCTGAGGCGGGTCGAGGGCAACCCGGTGATCACCATCGTGGCCACGTTCGGGGTGATGCTGATCCTGGAGCACACGGTGCTGCTCACCTTCGGGGGCGCCTCCCAGCGGATCGCGGCGCCGGTCACGGCCCGGTTCCCCCTGCTGGGCATCCAGTACCCCGCGTTTCGCCTGGTGGTCATGGGGTTCAGCGTGCTGGCCGTGGCCGGGGTGGCGCTGTTGCTTCGGCGCACCGCGGTGGGGCTGTGGATGCGCGCGGCCAGCCAGAACCCCGAGGCGGCCTTGGCCCTGGGGGTGCCGGTGGACCGGGTGTACTTCATCACCTTCGGCCTGGGATCGGCCCTGGCGGGTCTGGGCGGGGTGCTGGCCGCTCCCATCGTGAGCGTGAACTTCCTGATGGGCCTCGACGTTCTGATCCTCGCCTTCATCGTGGTGATCGTGGGAGGGCTCGGCAACCTCCCCGGGTCGGTGTTCGCCGCGGTGTTGATCACCGAGGTGGAGGGGGTGGCCAGCCTGTACGTGGACCCCACCTCGGCCCGGGTGCTGAGCCTTCTCATCATGGTAGGGGTGATCCTGTGGAGACCGCACGGCCTGTTGCAAAAGGCGGCCTGACGGCTCGAGACGCGTGGGGCGCCCAGCGGGTGCTCGTGTGGGCCCCGCGCGTCGGAGCGGCCGCGGTGCTCGCCGCCTTGCTGACCTTGCCGCCCCACCTGGGGTACTTCAACCAGATCTTCCTGAGCGAGATCCTGGTGTGGGCCCTGTTCGCCATGTCGTTCGACCTGGTGTACGGGTACACCGGGCTGCTGAGCTTCGGCCAGAGCCTGTTCTTCGGCGCGGGGGGGTATGCCGTGGCCATGGGGGTCACCCGGCTCGACCTCTCGGCCCTGCCGTGCCTGGGGTTGGCGGTGGTCGTGGGGGCTTCGCTCGCCCTGGTGGTGGGGTTCGTGGCGGTACGGGTGTCGGGCATCCATTTCGTGCTCATCACCATCATCTTCGCCCTGATCGGGTTCCTGGTGGCCCAGCGGTGGGTGTGGCTCACCGGCGGGGACGACGGCATGACCTTCGCCTGCCCCCCCCTGGTCCTGGGGGGCTGGGAGGTGTCGATCGCCAAGCCGATCCGCGGGTACTACTTCACGTTGACGGTGGTGTGCGTCGGCGCCCTCGCCCTGGCCCGGCTGGTGACCAGCCCCCTGGGCCGGGTGCTCCGCGGGGTGAGGGAGAACGAGCTGCGCATGGGGCTCCTGGGCTACGACGAGCGGCTGTACAAGCTGTGCGCGTTCGTGGTGGCCGGGGCCACGGCCGGGCTGGCCGGGGGGCTGTTCGCCATCCTGAGCCGGTTCTCCAACCCGGCGTTCCTCCACTGGACCACCTCGGGAAAGGCCGTGGTGTGGACCATCGTGGGCGGCCCCGGCACCCTCGCCGGGCCCGCCCTGGGCACCGCCCTGCTCATGATGATCGAGCACCTGGCCCGGCGGGTGATGCAGGGGAGCGAGCTGGTGGTGGGGGCGATCCTGATCGGATCGGTGCTGGTGGCGCCCCAGGGCATCGTGGGCGTGTGGCGGAAGTGGGTCCGAGGCCGGGAGCGAAAATGAGCGATTGTGAGGCTCCGGCAGGCCCCATGCTTCCGATACCGTCTCGTCTTCCAGCCTCCCAGCTTTCCAGCTTTCCGGCCTTCAAACGGGCCGAAGGCCCCAGACCGACGACCGGAGACCGATGACCGAAGACCGAGGCCATTTGGAAGTCCAAGAGGTCCAGAAGTCCTTCGGCGGGCTCATGGCCCTTCAGGAGGTCACCCT
>JAADGT010000187.1 GCA_013152215.1 Deltaproteobacteria bacterium | reverse complement strand
GGCGAGCAGGTCCTGACGGGGTACCGGGACACGGGGACCCGGCTCGAGCGGCTCTGGGAGGTGCCGGTGCCCCCGGGCATCACCCCCGCCTACATCTCGGCCGCAGACCTGGACGGCAACGGCCGGCCGGAGCTGTTCGTGGCCGGCATGAACGGCACCCAGCCCACCAGCCAGGCCCTGGAGTGGTTCGGGTCGGCCCTGGCCTCCAAGGGCGAACGGATCCCCGGGTTCGCCCGGACGGCCGACCCTTCGGCGCCCCTGGTGCTCGTGGCGCCGCGTGGGACGGGCAAGGACCTGTTCTCCGGCCGCATCCGAACGCTCCGCTGGGGGGGGGCCGGATACGTGGCCGGAGACCCGCTTCCCCTCCCGGCGGCCGCGCTGCCGGCCAATGCGGACCGGGTGCACCTGGCCGCCACGACCCTCGGGTGGGCGGTCACCACCCAGGGGGACCGGCTGCGGCTGTACGACGATGGGGGGAACGAGATCTTCGAGACCGCCGACGCGGTAAAGGGGAGCCGGGTGGCCCTGCGGGGGGAGGAACGGATCCGGGACTACCAGGACGAGGACTTCTACCGGGTGCACGGCCGCACCCTGTCGCGCCTCTCCCAGGAGGACACCCCGGAACTCGTGTTGTTCAAGAACTACGGCGGGCTCTCCCGGGTGTTCCGGCGCGTCGTCTCGTTCTCCCACGCCCAGCTATTAGTGTGGAAGTGGGACGGGCTCACCCTGGTGCCGGTGGCCGAGGGCCCCAAGGTGCCGGGGGCCCTGGTGGACCTGGACTGGGACCCCGCCTCCCCCGGGCACCGGGTGTATGCCCTGCTGGTCCAGAGCGAGGGCACCCTGTTCCGGAAGGACCGCCACCGGATCCTGGTCTACGAGCTCCGCTAGGCGCGTCCCCCTCTCACCGGCCAGGAGGCATGGGGCCTGGGGGGCGCCGGGCGCGGCCGTGTCAAGGGCCGGAGTTCCTCCGCCCTCCGAGTTCCGCCTCCTGAACCCCATCACGGCCGCGGGTGGTGAATCGTTGGGACGTTGGGACGGTAGGACGTTGGGACGTTGGGACGAGGGGCCACTGGGCCCGTCACCGCGTCACTGATCACCCGTCACGCATCACGGCCGTTCCCCGTCACCCATGGCCCGCTACGCGGACCGCTTGGAAGCCAGAAAGCCTCCTAGCTTCCCAGCCTTCCAGCTTCCCAGCGTCCTAGCCTTCCAGCCGACGCGAAGCGTCGACACTCGTCACCGCCGTTTGACAGAAGCACCGGCGAGTTGTACGGTAACCATGTACAACTCCCTGGAGGTACCCATGCCGATCCAAACCACGTACAGCGATGCCCGGGCCCACCTGGCAAAGTACCTGGACGAGGCCGCGTCCACCCGGGAACCGATCATCATCCGCCGCCGGAACCGCGAGGACGTGGCGCTCATCGCGGCCGACGAGCTCTCGAGCCTGCTTGAGACCGCCCACCTGCTCCGCTCGCCCCGCAATGCCGAGCGTTTACTTCGGGCTCTGATCCGGGCGCGCAAAGGGGAAGGTGCCCCAACCTCCTTGGAGGAGCTGCGGCGGGAGGTCGAGGGTGCCGCCGAATGAACGGGCCGCGGTCTTCCACCCGGAGTTTCGGGAGGATCTTCGCTGGTGGGTGAGGACCCACCGGAAAACCGCCCTGCGCGTGCTCGATCTCGTGGAGGCCGTGCTGCGCGATCCCTTCCAGGGGCTGGGAAAGCCCGAACCCCTGAGATACCTCGATCCCAACGCGTGGTCCCGCCGAATCACCCAACCCAGGAACACCGTCTGGTGTACCGCGTAACAGCGGAGCGCGTGGACTTTCTCCAGACCCGATACCACTACTGACCCGACGTCTCACGCTACGGCGCCGTACCGTCGTTGGCCGAGGGACGGTAGGACGCTTCGCGTCGGGCGGGCGCGTCTCATCGGCCACAGGTTCACACAGATGAACACAGATACGGGAAGAGAGCCACTCTCTGTCCTAAAATCCGTGCAAATCTGTGTCCATCTGTGGCTCCTAGCCTCCCAGCCACCCAGCCTCACGGACATCCCCTCGGCTTGCCGATCGGACACCATGCCGGTAAAGTTGCCTGCAGGGTCGGTAGAACCTGGGGGCCGCCCACATTCGGCGGGGTCGGGCTTTGCCGGGCCTGAGAGGCGACTGCCACTCCGTCTCAAGGGGACAAGATGAACACAGCGAAAGATGAGGTACGGCACCTGTTGGACGAGTTGCCGGACAACTGCTCTATCGAGGACATCCAGTACCACCTGTATGTTCTGGAAAAGATCCGCCACGGCTTGGAGGCCGCAGAGATCCAGGGAGCGGTTGCCCACGAGGAAGCCGTAAAGCGGCTGAAAAGATGGCTCGACGAGTAGTGTGGTCCCCCGAGGCTCTGAGCGACGTCGAGGAGATCGCGTCCTACATTTCTCGGGACTCCCCACGGTTTGCTAAGAGTGTGGTCTCGAAGATCCTCTCCGCGGCCGAGGGGTTGGCCCGACTACCAAACCGCGGCCGAACGGTCCCAGAAACCGCCGACCCATCCATCCGTGAGATTTTCGTCTACTCCTACCGCTTGATCTACCGCGTTGGTGAAAAAGAAATCACGGTAGCCGCCGTCATCCATGGCCGACGACTGTTGGACGCCGAGAAGGGCCGCCTACTCGACGAGGGGTGACGAGGGGCCGCCGGGCCGTCACCGCCTCGACACCCCCCTCACTACATCGCCATCGGGGCCCTTGGGGCGGCCGAGGCCGGGGGAAACTTCAAAACTTGTCTACGCCCCCCATCCTACACGGTCGTTGGTCGGGGACCGTTGGGACGTTGGGCGTCCGCACCCCAAAATCCGTGCAAATCTGTGCAGATCTGTGGCTCCCAGCCTCCCAGCCGACGCCAAGCGTCCACACCCGTCACGGCCTTTCCTGTTGCGTGAGCCCAGAGCTTGGCAATTGACAGCATTTTGCAAGCACACCATACTGGACTCGCGAAAAGGAGGCATCATGAAGTCCCTAACGGTGCGCAACGTTCCGGATGACGTCTACGAAGCCTTGTCGTCGTTGGCGAAGCGCAACCGCCGGAGCCTCCAGCAGCAGGTCCTCGTCCTGCTCGAGCGCGTACGCGCGCTGGACCGCCCCTCACCGCTCGGTGCAGCCGCCCACTGGAGGGCACGGCTCCAGGGCCGGCCGTTGGGAGACACCGTCGCGGAGGTCCGGGAGGAGCGCCGCGGGTGAGAGCCTGGGTCCTGGACACCTCGGCGATCGTGCGCTTCTACGTGCCCGACGGCCCCGTGCCGGACGGGCTCGAGGATGCCGTGGAGACGGCATGGCGTGGCGACGGTGCCTTGCTGGTGCCCGAACTGGCCCTGGCCGAAGCGCCCCAGGTTCTGCTCAAGAAGGAACGGGCCGGTCTGCTGCGCGCGGACGAGGTGGACGGGATCCTGACGGAGATCCTGACCCTTCCCCTGGACGTGGTGGGACACCGGGACCACGTCCTCGGAGCCGTCGAACTGGCCCGGCAGGTGGGGCTGACGGTCTACGACGCGATCTTCCTCCGCCTCGCCCTGGACCGCGGTGCCGAGCTCGTCACAGCAGACAAGGATCTGGAACGCGCCTATCGCCGGGCGGTCGAAAGTCGTGAGTCGTGAATCGTTGAGACGCTGGGACGGTAGGACGTTGGGACGAGGGGCCACTGGGCCCGTCACCGCGTCACTGGTCACCCGTCACGGCAGTTCCCACCCGTCACTGGTCACGCGTCACGGAAGTTCCCACGCATCACGGCCGTTCCCCCGTCACCCGTAACGGATCAACGGTTCGCCTGTTGGAGAAACGGGTGGGTTGGAATCACGTGCGCCCTTCAAGCTCATCTCTCGTTGGACAAGGCGAGCCCTTGCATCCCGGAATCCAGGGGGGCAAGATGCCCGTGTGCGAGTCGATCCCGTCCACCGGAGACACGGCCATGGAAAAGGACCATCTCGAAATCCTGCTCGAGGACATCCGGGGAAAGTTCGACCTTGTCCTGGAGGGCCACGAGGTCCTACGCGCCGACATCGAACGTGCCCGTCAGGAGTCGCGGGAGCGCGATGAACAGCTCCTGTTCATGATCCGCGCACTCAACGACAAGATCGATGGGGTGGACGCCAGGTTAAGCGCCAAGATCGATGGGGTGGACACCCGGTTAAGCGCCAAGATCGACGAGGTGGACGCCCGGCTCAGCGCCAAGATCGACGAGGTGGACGCCCGGCTCAGCGCCAAGATCGACGAGGTGGACACCCGGCTCAGCGCCAAGATCGACGAGGTGGAAACCCGGTTAAGCGCCAAGATCGACCGTGTGGGGTCGACCCTCCAAGAGGTGAAGGAAGACCTCGCTGCCCACCGCCGGGACACCGAAGTCCACCTTCCTCGCCCGGCGAAGGGCGCGTAACCTCCTCGGGGGATCAACTCAGCCGCCGGACCCAGAACCGGGCCGACCGATCACCGTGCGCACCGCACCCACGGGGAACGGCCCCGACCTTCCCTCCCCGCCCCCGGCCCGTGCGCCCAAAGGCGCAGGGAGCCCCCAGCCCAGGCCGACGCCGTGTTCACCGTGGACCTCAAGGACGGGGGCGAGGCCTTTGTGTACCTGCTCATCGAGCACAAGAGCTACCCGGACCGGCTCACGGCACTCCAAGTCCTGCGGTATGTCGTCCGGCTGTGGGAGAAAACCCTCAGGGAGACGGGGCAGCCCGGCCTCCCGCCGGTGATCCCGGTGGTCCTGTACCACGGCCGAACCCCCTGGCGGGTACCGGAGCGGCTCTCGGAGCTCCCGAACGCGCCCGAAGGCCTGCGCGCGTATCAGCCGGAGCTTCGTTACCTGCTTTGCGACCTCGGCCGCTACTCGCGGCCGAGGAGATCCGTGGGACCGCGATCCTCCAGGCGTCGCTGCTGGTCATGAAGCACATCTTCCACGACGACCTGGGGGAGGCCCTGTCGCGAGCCCCGGGGCTCCTGGCGAACCTCTGCCAGTCCCAGACCGGCCTCGAGGCGGTGGAGGTGATGCTGCGGTACGTGGCCATGGCCACCGACCGGGTGGGGCCGGAGGAGATCCGAAACGCCCTCACAGCGGCCCTCGGGCCCGAAGGAGAAGAGATCATGCCGACGCTGGCCGAGAAATGGATCGAAGAGGGGATGACGAAGGGCCTTCAACAGGGAGTGCAGGAAGGTCGGCTGGAAGCCGCCCGAGAAAGCGTGTTGGAAGCCCTGGAAGCTCGGTTTGAGCCCGTGCCGGGGGACATCGTGGACCGGGTGCGCCTGGCCGACGACCCGGCAAAGCTCAAGATCCTTCTTCGCCAGGCCGTCCGGGCGGAAAGCATTGACGCGTTCCGCGAGGCCCTGCGAATCGTTCTGGGCTGAGGACGCCCCCGGCCTCACGCGACCCAGGGCATCTCACGCCACGGCACAACGGAAGCACTGCCGTGAATCGTCAATCGTAAATCGTTGGGACGTTAGGACGTTAGGACGTTGGGACGAAGAGGCAGCTGTCCCCTGTCACCCGTCACGGATCACGCGTCACGGCAGTTCCCACTCGTCACGGATCACCCGTCACGGAAGTGCAGCCGTGAATCGTTGGGACGCTTCGCGTCCGCCAGGCGCGGCGGGGCAGCCACGGGGCAAA
>JAADGT010000128.1 GCA_013152215.1 Deltaproteobacteria bacterium | reverse complement strand
ACCGCTCGCGCCGGGCGGCCCGGGCTGCTCGGCCGTCGCGCTTCGTCGGAGCCCCCAGCCCCACCGCCGGAATGGATATACTTTTCCTGATACGGCCGCACGCGGCTCTCCGGCAGACCCCATGCCCCCGGGCTGTGATGCTGTGACGCGCAGACCCGCTTGAAGTGCCGGGGGATAAAAGAGGTTTTTGGCCTCCCAGCCTCCCACCGGGCCGAAGGCCCCAAAGACCTCAGTGGGGCCGGAACGGGCCCACCTGGTAGTGGAGCCCCTGGTCCCGGAACACGGCCTCGGCCGCGTGGACCGCCGGGAGCCCCAGGGCGTGGACACCCACCAGGGCCCCCGACCGCAGCACGGGGAACAGGTCTCCCACGTGGGCCAGGGCGAGGTCCTCGAGGGCCTCGCGGGCGTCGGGGCGGTCCAGCGCCGCGGGCGGGGCCAGCGACACCTCCCGGATCTCGCCGGGTTCGGCCGGGATCCCGTCGGGGTCCAGGCCCAGGCCGTCCAGGTACTCCTGGGTCACGTTGAGAACGGCGCTCCAGCCGGCCGGCGGCCGGAGCCCGGCCAGCAGCTCCACGAACTCGGTCTGCAACCGGAGGCTGTGGACCCGGGCGGCCCGGTCGAACGGGCTGTAGGGGTCGGAGGGGTTCCAGTAGGGCCGCAGCAGGAGCACCGGGGGGCGGGGGACCCAGAATCCTTGGAGGAACGATCGGAACGGGGTGCCGCCGTGGAGCTCGGCGGTGCGGGCGGGATGGGCCTCGAGGCCGGCCATCAGGAGCTCGCGGGTGTCCGGGTTCCAGTACAGCCGCCGCACCGGGTGCTCGGGGTTCCGGGCCGGCCAGGCCGGCGGGAACACCGCATCGGGTTCGTAGCGTTCGAACACGCTGCTCGGCACCCGCACCACCACCTCTCCCGCCCGGCTGAGCTCGTAGTGATCGCCCTTGGCCTCGATGGTCACGGGCTCGTAACGGCCCATCTCACAGCCCCAGGATCAGATCTTGGAACCGCCGCCACCACCTAGCCAGGGCGAACACGGTGATCAGGCTCACCCCCAGGGTGCCCACCGCGGCCCAGCGGGCCCACCTGGCCACCCGCACGGCCGCCTTGCCCTGGCGACGGATGGTGGACAGCGCCTCGCTTGCGATCTTCTCGGCCCGCCGGCCCACCTCGGCCCCCAGCCGCACCGCCGTGGCCCCGTACTCCTGGATCCGGGCCCAGTCGCGGGTGCCCCCCGTGGTCTCGGGCAGGAGCTCGAGAACCTTTCGGTATCGCCGCACGTCCGTGTCCATGGCGTCCAGGTCGGCCTCCATGGCTCGGGCCCCCGGCAGGGCCCGGGCCCGGGCCACCTGCTCGCTAAGCCGGTCCAGGTGCTGCAGGGCTGGGGTCACGTCGTCCGCGAACTCGGCCAGGTAGCGGAACATCTCCCGTTGGGCGGCCAGGATCTCGGCCCGGATCTCACCGGTCACCTCCACCACCGGCCGGGCCCGCTCCACCGCGTCGGTCACGGACCGCTCGACCATCCAGCTGCCCACCAACACTCCGCCGTTGGTCGCGACCAAGAGGGCCACCAGGAAGAAGAACCATCGCCGGATCTGAACCCCAGCCGGTTTTCCCATCAGCGCCTCGCTTCGATCTCGAGCCGAACCACCCCGCTCGTGCTGTGGCGGTCCTTCTCACTGCGGTCGTACACGGCGAACGCCACGGGGTATGCCTTGCCGGGCACCAGTTCCACGTCGTCGGCGTTGCCCGTGCGAAGCCGCCGCGCCATCTCCACCGACCAGACCCCCTCGGCCCACACCGCCTTGGCGGTCACGTCGGCCCGGCTCCCTGCGGCCCGGGAGGGCTTGTAGCTGGGCACCACCGAGCCCTGAAACTCCACCGGCACGAAGAAGGACCACGGGTAGGCCCCCACGTCCGGCTCCTCGCGGATCCACAGCTGCCCGGACCCGTCCCGGGACGGGTAGGGGTTGGAGCGGGGCATGCGGGTCCGGCTGATCTGGAGCCGGCCGTCCGAGGCGTAGCCGGACAGGTCCGACCAGAACGCCCTCCACACCCACATGTCGGCCTCCAGGTCCCGGCCCTGGAGCATGCAGGGGTCGTGGATCTGGGGGTCGCCGTAGATGGCCACCGCCAAGCCGTCGTCGGCCTGCTCGTTCTGGTGGTAAGCGTTGCGGGCGGGGTCCCACACCCACGGACGGTACAGGGCGTCCCGGGTCGGATCCTCCCATCGCACCAGCAGCGCGATCCGCTTCCCGTCGTGCACGGCCCGCACCCGCAGCGTCCGGCCGGAGGGGGCCACGTCCACCTCGAGCTCCGGGGCCTGGGCCCACACCGGGTCCGAAGGGTTCCCGTCCACAGCGGGGAGCCGGGAGACCCTGGCCGCCCGGAGCACCCCCACCTCGTTCGGGGCCACCGGCCCCGACGCGGCCGGCTCGGGAGGCGCCGGCGGGGCCCGCAGCTGCGCCAGAAGCTTGCGAACCCTGCTCTCGTGGGGGCTGCGGGGCCAGGCCTTCAGGAAGGCGGCCAAGGCCTCCTCGGTGCCCTGATCCACGGCCCGCTGGTAGTCGGCCTCCATCCGGCGTCGCCGGAGCTCCCGCGCTTCCCGCCGGGCCTCCTCCCGGTGTCTGCCCTTGGGGAATCGGCCCAGGTACTCCTCCAGGCGGCGCTCGTCACCCCGGGCCTGGGCGAACGCCCGATCGTCCTCCTCGATGCGGCGCAGGCGCTTCCTGGCCTCGGCCGCTTCGGGCGCGTCGGGATAGGCCGCCAGGAAGATGCGGTACGCCTCGGCCGTGTCCAGCTTCCTGGCCTCGGCGTAGGCCTTCGCCCTGCGGCGTTTCTCGGCCTCCTGGGCCTTGCGCTCGGCCGTCAGCTGCCGGCGCCGGGCCTCGATGGCTTGGATCCGGGCCTCGATCTCGGCCCGATGGGAGGACTCGGGGAAGTGGTCCAGGAAGGCCCTGTACACCTCCTCGGTGTCCCGCCGCAGGGCCTGGCGGTACGCCAGGTTCTCGCGCAGCTCGTCGGCCCGTGCCCGTGCCTCGTCGGCCTGGGGCGAGTCGGGGTACCGTTCGAGGAACCGGACGTAGGCCTGCAGGGTGTCGTCCCGTCGGGCCGCGTCCCATGCCTCAGCCGCCTCGTCGGCCGGGCTCGGTTCGGGGGGGGGCGTAGGGGCCGGGGGGGGCACGGCGGTCTCGGCCACGGGA
>JAADGT010000179.1 GCA_013152215.1 Deltaproteobacteria bacterium | reverse complement strand
GAGGCCTACCGGGACATGCCGGCGCTCCTGTCCAACCCCGACCTGTTCGGCCGGTACCCCAGGGAGGTGGCCGAGCTGGTGGGCCGCCTGGTCCGGCTGGGGAGGGACGCACCCGAGCCCCTCGGTTCCCTGGTATGGGGATTCCTCCGGCGAACCGCCCTCAACCGCCGGGACGCCCGGTTCTGGTGGAAGGCCCGGAGGCTGGGACGGTAGGACGTTGGGATGTTGGGACGTTAGGACGTTAGGACGTCTGGTGGCACCGACGACCGAAGACCGACGACCGAAGACCGGCGACCCAACCATTCACGATTTACGAGCCCCCCATGACCGTTGACGAAAAGCTCACGAAGAACGCGTTCCGGCACGACGAGCAGAGCCACATTCAGATCGACGCCGAGGTGTGCCGGGCCCGGTGCCGCGAGCGGTACTGCGTGCGGGTCTGCCCGGCCGCCCTGTACGAGTGGAACGAGGAGTCGGACCGGATGACGGTGGAGTTCGCGGGGTGCCTGGAGTGCGGCACCTGCCTCGTGGCCTGCCGGGAAGGGGCTCTCACCTGGCGGTATCCCCGGGGGGGATACGGTGTGCGATATCGGTATGGATAAGCTGGAAGGCTAGGAGGCTGGAAGGCTAGAAGGCCGGGGTTGCCCAAGACCCCTGCTGGGCCGGGCGACAAAGGGAGGTAACGGGTTTCTGGCATTCCAGCTTTCTAGCCGTTCCACGGAGAGGAAGACCATGGCGCGAAAGATCAAGGTGCTGGTTGCGAAGCCCGGGCTGGACGGTCACGACCGGGGGGCCAAGGTGGTGGCCCACGCGCTCCAGGAGGCCGGGATGGAGGTGATCTACACGGGGCTCCACCAGAGCGTGGAGGCGATCGTGCAGACCGCCATCCAGGAGGACGTGGACGTGATCGGGCTGTCCATCATGACCGGCGGCCACCTACCGATCTGCCGCAAGCTGACCGCGCTGCTGAAGGAGAAGGGCGCTCAGGACAAGGTGGTGATCGTGGGAGGCGTGATCCCCAAGAAGGACTTCGAGGCCCTGCGGGCTCTGGGAGTGGAGGGCATCTTCCCCGGGGGCACCCCCCTGGACGAGACCGTGCGGTTCATCCAGGAGCGGTGTGGTGCGTAGCGTCGCGCTTCGTCGGAGCCCCCAGCCCCACCGCCTCGGAGAATGCACGAACTCGCGGAGCATGACTCTATTACTCCGGCGGATAAATGGGCGCTATTGCTCCCAGCTCGGAGGGGCAAGGGATCTGCCGGAGAGCCGGGTGCGGCCCCTTAGCTCGCCGCGCAGCGCCTCTGACGCTCGGACCGCGAAATGGTCCGGATTCCACGAGCCAGCTCTTCGGTCCCGTGCCTGCGCGGCGAATCTCATGCCCGGCTTCGCGCCCGGCCGGAGGCAGGTCCCTTGCCCCGCCCTCCGAGGTGCCGCGCCTATCTTGCCGCCAGGTTAATAATGACCGCCACACGTGAAGGCCCGGTAGCAGGCCGGAGACAAAGGGCTTCCTAGCCTTCCAGCTTTCCAGCTTTCCAGCCTACCGAACGGAGGCCCCATGGACGTTGCGAAGTACATCCGAGACGAAAAGGACGTGATCCTGGACGTGATCCTGCCCTCCGGGATCCACGTGAAGCCCAAGTACGGGCCCGAGGATCTGGAGGCGATCGGGTTCGACTACCAGAAGGACCTGGGGGAGCCCGGGCAGTTCCCGTTCACCCGGAACATCTTCCCCCAGGGGTACCGGACCCGCGAGTGGACGACCCGCCAGTACACGGGGTTCGGCACGCCCAGGGAGACCAACGAGCGGTTCAAGCTGATGATCTCCCACGGCCAGACGGGCCTGAACGTGGCCTTCGATCTGCCCACCCAGATGGGCCTCGACTCGGACCACCCGATGGCCGAGGGCGAGGTGGGCCGGGTGGGCATGGCCGTGGACAGCCTGCGGGACTTCGAGATCGCCTTCGACGGCATCGACCTGCACCGGGTGGGCGCAGGGCTCACGATCAACGCCGTGGCCTCGGTGATGCTGGCCATGTACCAGGCGGTGGGCGAGAAGCTGGGGTTCGACCGCACCAAGATCTCGGCCACCCCCCAGAACGACATCCTCAAGGAGGTGATCGGCCGGGGCGCCTGGATCTACCCCCTGGAGCCGGCGATCCGGCTGATCGGGGACACCATCGAGTACTCGATCAAGGCGATGCCCCGCACCAACCCGGTGAGCGTGTGCGGCTACCACATCCGGGAGTCGGGAGCCACCCCGGCCCAGGAGATGGCTTACGCCTTCCTGATCGCCAACGCCTACATCGACGAGGTGGTGCGGCGGGGGTACGAGCCCGACGAGTTCGTGGGCCGGTTCAGCTTCAACTTCAACATCTTCGGCAACCTGTGGGAGCAGGTCGCAAAGTTCCGGGCGGGGCGGAAGGTGTGGGCCACGAACCTGAAGGAGAAGTACAAGGTCAAGAACCCCCGGAACCTGTGGCTGCGGGGCCTGTTCGCCGGCGGCGGGTCGGGGCTCACCAAGGCCGAGCCCGAGAACAACATCATCCGGGGCGCTTACTACGCCCTTGCCGCCGCCCTGTCGGGGGCCCAGACCACGGCCCTGTGCTCGTTCGACGAGGCGTTCACCATCCCCACGCCCCGGGCCGCACTGCTGAGCCTCCGGACCTGCCAGATCCTGATGGAGGAGGTGGGGCTGCGCGACACGGTGGACCCCTTGGCCGGATCGTACTTCGTCGAGACCCTGACCAAGCAGATGGAGGAGAAGATCTGGGAGGAGATGGAGGAGATCGAGTCCAAGGGCGGGATCGTGGAGTGCGTGAGCAACGGCTACGTGCACCGCAAGCTGGCCCGCCAGGCCTACGAGTTCGAGCGCGCCCTGGAGCGCGGCGAGATCGTGAAGGTGGGGGTGAACAAGTACGCAACCGAGGAGGAGCAGGAGGTCGAGCTCCACGAGTACAACGAGGCATGGGCCGAGGAGAAGATCCGGGAGCTCAAGGAGCTCAAGCGTTCCCGGCCGGCCGATCCGGTGCTCCAGAGCCTCCGGGAGCTGGAACGGGTGGCCCGGTCGGGCGAAAACGTGATGCCCGCCCTGGTGGAGTGCTGCCGGGCCTACTGCACCGTGGGCGAGATGGCCGACGTGTTCCGCGAGGTGTTCGGCACCTTCCAGGAGCCGAGGATCTTCTGAGGCCGTAGGCTCGTTACTGGCCCGGCGACAATATAGGCGCGGCTCATTGAGGAGCGGGCAAGGGTTTCAGTAGACAGATTTCAGCGGACAGAGGACAGGGGATTTCAAAAAAGGTTCCACCTGAGATTGGCCGGGGTAGTTCTTCTCTCTGTCCCCTGTCATCTGAATTCTGGCCCCTGAGACGGCCGCGCCCGGCGCTCCGACAGGTCCCTTGCCCCACCGAGGGTTTGGCGGAGGCTCGAGGAGGCGGCCCAGCCGCCGAGCCGCCCAGCGGGCCGAAGGCCCCCGACCGACGACCGTAGACCGAAGACCGAAGACCGACGTTCTCACATCCGGCAAGGCATCGCGTGAAGCCGGGTCCACCAGTCACCAGTCACGGGGTAGTGCCATGTCCTACAAGATCGGGATCGACGTGGGAGGGACGTTCACCGACTTCCTGCTCACCGAGGAGGACGGGACCAGCCACATCTACAAGGTGCTGTCCACGCCCAAGGACCCGTCCATCGCCACGATCCAGGGGATCGAGGAGATGGCCCGGGACCGGGGGCTCACGACCGAGGAGTTCCTGGGCCAGGTGAGCACTATCGTCCACGGCACCACGGTCACCACCAACGCCACCCTCACCTACACCGGGGCCAAGACCGGGCTCCTCACCACCAAAGGGTTCCGGGACGCCCTGGAGATGCGCCGGGGCATCCGGGAGGAGCAGTACAACAACCGCTTCCCCAACGCCCGGCCCGTGGTGGAGCGGTACCTGCGGCTGCCGGTGACCGAGCGGGTGGACTACAAGGGGGACGTGGTCGAGCCCCTGGACGAGGGGTCGGTGCGGGCCGCCCTGGCCGAGTTCCGCAACGAGGGGGTCGAGGCGGTGGCGATCTGCTTCATGAACGCGTTCGCCAACCCGGCCCACGAGCGGCGTGCGGCCGAGATCGTGCGCGACGAGCTGCCCGGGGCGTTCCTGTCGGTGTCCACCGAGGTGCTCCCGGCGATCCGGTTCTACGACCGGGTCTCCACCACCGCGCTGAACGCCTACGTGGGCCCGGTGCTCACCCGGTATCTCCAGAGCCTGATCCGCAAGCTGCAGGGCCTGAGGTACCAGGGCATCCTCCTGATCATGGTGATCTCCCCCGAGGCGGCCATGGACAAGCCCGCCACCACGCTGCTCTCCGGCCCGGCGGGCGGGCCGGTGGCCGGGCTCGCCTTCGTTCGCGGCCAGGGTTACGAGGACTGCATCACCTGCGACATGGGCGGCACCAGCTTCGACGTGGCCCTGGTCAAGGACGGCAAGCCCCTGACCACCACAGAGGGCTCGATCAACCGGCTTCGGATCAGCCTGCCCATGCTCAACGTGGTGACCATCGGCGCGGGCGGCGGGTCCATCGGATGGATCGACGAGGGGGGGCTGCTGCGGATGGGGCCCCAGAGCGCCGGCGCCGACCCGGGGCCCGCGTGTTACGGCCGGGGAGGGGAGCTTCCCACCTGTACCGACGCGGACCTGGTGCTGGGCTACCTGGATCCGGCGTTCTTCGCCGGGGGTCGGATGCCCCTGGACCTGGAGGCGGCCCGGCGGGCCATCGACGAGCACGTGGCCCGGAAGCTGGGGTACACGGTGGAGGAGGCGGCCGCGGGCATGTACGACGTGATCAACGTGAGCATGGCCGCGGCCGTGCGGGAGATCGCGGTGAACAACGGGTACGACCCGCGCGACTTCCCCCTGGTCACGGCCGGCGGGGCAGGACCCAACCACGCCTGCATGATCGCCCTGGAGCTGGGGATCCCGGTGATCCTGGTGCCCCGGGAGAGCTCGATCTTCTGCGCGGCCGGCATGCTGCGCTCGGACCTCAAGCACGACTTCGTGCGCAGCTACCCCGCCCGGCTCGACGAGTTCGACCGGGACCGGTTCCGGGCCCTGTGCCGGGAGATGCGCGACGAGGGAGTCCGGCAGCTTGCCGCGGAGGGCATCCCCGAGGATCGGGTGGAGACCCACGTGGTGCTGGACCTGCGCTACGTGCGCCAGTACCACGAGGTGAGCGTGGAGGTGCCGTGGGACGAGGCGGTGGCCGCCGACCCCGAGGCGTTCGCGGCGCGGTTCCACCCCCAGCACGACGCCCTGTACGGGTACAACCTGGCCGAGAAGGGCACCCCGGTGGAGCTGATCAACGTGCGCGTCACCACCGTTGGCCACACCGACAAGCCCCGGCTGGCCCCCGAGCCCCTGGCCGGGGAGGACCCGTCCCCCGCGTTCAAACGCAGCCGGTCGGCGTACCTGCCCCGGGAGAAGCGGTTCGCCGACGTACCGGTGTACGACGGCATGAAGCTGCGGCACGGCAACCGCATCGCCGGGCCGGCCATCATCGAGCAGGTGAACACCACCACGTTCGTGACCCCCGAGTTCTCGGTGGTGGTGGATCCCTTGGGCACCTACACCCTGTACCTCAAGGAACGGGAAGACGAGATCCTCCGGAGGGTTCTGGGATGAGCGAGATCCGAATCGACAAGGTGCTGGTGTCGATCCTCCAGCGACGCCTGAAGAGCATCACGGAAGAGATGAGCATCGCGATGACCCGGACCACCCGGAGTCCGATCCTGTGCGAGGCCAAGGACTTCGTCACGGGGCTGTACGACGCCAAGGGCAACATGCTGGAGCAGACCGAGAACCTGCCCATCCTGGCCTTCAGCCTGGCGCCGGTGTGCAAGTACATCATCGAGTACTTCGGCGACGACATCCATCCGGGGGACGTCATCTTCCACAACGACGTGTTCAGCATGGGCAACCAGAACAACGACGTCGCCGTGTACAAGCCCATCTTCTTCGAGGGCGAGCTGGTGGCGTGGGCCGCGTGCAAGGGCCACCAGGCCGACATCGGCGGCGCCGTGCAGGGCGGGTACAACCCCCAGGCCACCGAGGTGTGGCAGGAGGCCCTGCGGATCCCGCCGGTCAAGGTGATCGAGCGGGGCAAGCTGCGCAAGGACGTGTGGGACCTCATTTTCGCCAACATCCGGCTCGACATCGTCGAGGAGGACATGCGGGCCGAGATCGGCTCGTGCGTCGTGGGCGAGCGGGGGGTTTTGAAGATCCTGGAGCGGTACGGCCGCGAGGTGTTCGAGGCCCACAAGGAGTACCTGTTCGATGCCACCGAGCAGATGATGCGCCAGGAGATCCGCACCATCCCCGACGGCGTGTACCGGGGCGAGGCCACGGCCTACTACGACGGGAAGAACCCCGGGTCCGAGTACACGATCCGGGTCACGATCACGGTCGAGGACGGGGAGATCCACTTCGACTACACCGGAACCGACCCCCAGACCCCCGGGTTCGTGAACGGCACGTTCACCTCGAGCGCCTCGGCCACGATCCTGACGTTCCTGCAGATGGTGAACCCCAACATGCCCCACAACGAGGGCATGGTCCGGCCGATCAAGATCACGATCCCGGGCGGCACGATCCTGAACGCGGCCTACCCCGCGGCCACCACCTACGGGAACCACCTGTGCCCCAACAACGCCGACGCCATCATGCGGGCCCTGGGCCCGGTGATCCCCGAGCGGGTTACGGCCGAGTGGAACGAGCTGCTGTGCAGCCTGTCCACCGGCAGCGATCCCCGCAAGGGCGGCGAGCCGTTCGTGGACATCTTCTTCATGGGCATGAAGGGCGGGTCCGGCGGCATCTACGGGTGCGACGGGTACGACCACATCGGCATGATCGACGCCTCGGGCGGGGTGCTCGATCAGGACTACGAGATGTTCGAGCAGCAGACCCCCCACCGCCTCGTCCGCCACGAGTACTGGTGCGACTCGGCAGGGGCCGGCCGATGGCGGGGCGGCCTGGGGGTGGAGACCGAGTTCGTCATGGGCGGCGAGAACGTGAAGGTGGTGACCTTCGGCGACGGCGACGTGGAGCCCGCCAGGGGCGCGGTGGGGGGCAAGGACGGCACCCTGAACGTGATCAAGCTCCGGTACCCGGACGGCCGGTGGTACACCTGCACCAGCAAGGACCTGGTGGAGAACGTGCCCGCCGGCACCGTGTACTTCCAGCAGGCCGGGGGCGGCGGGGGCTGGGGCGACCCCAGGGAGCGGGACCCGGCCAAGGTGCTCAGGGACGTGCGAAACGGCGTGGTCTCCCTGGAGAAGGCCCGGGAGGACTACGGCGTGGCCATCGACCCGGCCACCTGGACCGTGGACGAGGCCGAGACGGAGAGGCTGCGCTCCGGAGGGTGAGCCGCCCGGCCGCCTAGTGTCCTGGTTCGCAAGTCCGTGCCTTCCTCGAGGGGGTGGGGCTGGGGGCCCCTCCTTCGCTGAACGGCCTCGCAGGGGCCGCCTCGGCGCGGTCCGCTGCGGCGCGTGAGAGCACGCGCCG
>JAADGT010000129.1 GCA_013152215.1 Deltaproteobacteria bacterium | reverse complement strand
GCGTCTCACCCGGCGCGAGGTGGGGGCCATCGCCCGGGCCGTGGCCGAGACGCGCCAGGCCCTGACCGTGCTCGACGCCTCCGGGATGCTACCCCCGGCCGAGGCCCGGCTCAAGCCGGATGCGCCGTGAATCCCTCTCGGCCGCTGTGGGGCGGGCAACGGGGAAGGGGAGTCACCCGGCGACAAAGTAGGCTCGTTTTTTATTGACCAGGCGGATGCACAGGCGCTATCGCTCCCTGCTCGGAGGGGCAAGGGACCTGCCGGAGAGCCGGGTGCGGCCCCTTAGCTCGCCGCGCAGCGCCTCTGACGTTCGGACCGTGAAATGGTCCGGATTCCACCGAGTTGTCATGAAACTAGCTCTTCGGTCCCGTGCCTGCGCGGCGAATCTCATGCCCGGCTTCGCGCCCGGCCGGAGGCAGGTCCCTTGCCCCGCCCTCCGATCGGTGACGCGTCTATCTTGTCGCCGGGTTTATAGTAGCCTCCCAGCCTTCTAGCGGGCCGAAGGCCCAAAGGAGACCTTTCCGTGTCCGAACGGTTCTACGACCGACCGCCCAGCCTGTACTACCGCCACAAGTACCAGGGCCTCATCGGGGTCCAATCCAAGGTGCCGATCCGCGACACCTCGGTGCTCTCGCGCCTCTACACCCCCGGCGTGGGGGCCTGCTGCCTGGCCGTGGCCTCGGACGAGAACGAGTCGTTCGAGCTCACCAGCCGGGCCGACAGCATCGCCCTCGTCACCGACGCCTCGGCCCTCTACGGCATCGGCCGGGTGCCCCCCGAGGCGGCCCTGCCCATGCTCGAGGCCCGGGCCGTGTCGTTCAAGACCTTCGCCAACATCGACGCCTTCCCCTTTGCCGTTCGGGCCGACACCCCCGACGATCTGACCGAGATCGTCCGGCTCCTGACCCCCACCTTCGGGGGGGTGGTCCTGGACGACATCCGGGCTCCGGAGTGCTTCGCCGTGGAGTACCGGCTCCGGCGGGCCCTGCCGATCCCGGTGTTCGACTCGGACCAGCACGCCACCGGCATCGTGGTGGCGGCGGCGCTGAAGAACGCCCTCCGGGTGGTGGGCAAGCGGCTGGACGAGGTGAAGATCGTGATCGCGGGCGCCGGGGCCTCGGGCACCGGAACCACCCGACGGCTCCTGCGGCTGGGGGCCCGGAACATCGTGCTGTGCGACACCCGCGGGGCCCTGTACCCGAGCCGGCTCGAGCACATGAACTGGGCCAAGATGCTGCTGGCCCGCCGCACGAACCCCGAGGGGCTCCGGGGCTCGCTGGAGGAGATCATCCGGGGCGCCGACGTGTTCATCGGTCTGTCCGCGCCCGGCGTGCTCACCGGCGACATGGTCCGGGCCATGGCGGACCGGGCGATCGTGTTCGCCTTGGCCCTGCCCGAGCCCGAGATCGGCCCGGACGAGGCCGAGGGGGCCGGCGCGGCCGTGTACGCATCGGGCACCAGCGTGTTCCCGGTGCAGATCCGGTCGTCCACCGTCACGCCGGGGTTCCTGCGGGGGTGCTTGGACGTGCGGTGCGCCGACATCAACACGGCCATGCTCAACGCCGCCGTGGACGCGGTGGCCAGCCTCGTGCCCGACCGGAGCCTCTCGTCCCATCACATCCTGCCCGACCCCCTGGACCTGCTCGTGGGGCCGGCCATCGCCGAGGCCGTGGCCCGGGCCGCGGTGGACACCGGCATGGCCGGCGCCGCACCCGAACCGGGTGCGGTGGCCGAGCGGCTCCGGGTCTTCCTCTACGAGGGGGATCGGGCCTGGTACGAGATGGGTCCCCACGCCCGCGTGCGTCGGGGAGTCGGGGTGGAGGAGGAGGCCCTGGACCTCCACCGCAAGTACCACGGCTGCGTGGAGATCACCCCCAAGATCCCCATCCGCGACGAGCACATCTTCGTGGACCTGTACTCCCCCAAGGCAGCGGTGGAGCCGGCCCGGGAGATCATGGCCGATCCCGGCCGGGTGTACGACTACACCGCCAAGGGGAACCTGGTGGCCGTGGTGTCCGACGGGTCGGCCGTGCTCGGGTTCGGCAACATCGGCCCGTGGGCGGCGCTGCCGGTCATGGAGGGGAAGGCCATCCTGTTCAAGACCTTCGGGGGGGTCGAGGCGTTCCCCTTGTGCCTGGCCACCCAGGAGGTGGACGAGATCGTGCGGGCCGTGGAAGCCCTGGCTCCTGCTTTCGGGGGGATCAACCTGGAGGACATTTCCGCACCCCGATGCTTCGAGGTGGAGGCGAAGCTCCGGGAGCGGCTGGACATCCCGGTGTTCCACGACGACCAGCACGGCACGGCCGTGGTGGTGCTGGCCGGGCTGCTGAACGCCCTGCGCCTGACCGGCCGGGCCCTCGGTTCGGCCCGCATCGTGGTGAACGGCGCGGGCGCCGCCGCCCTGGCCGTGACCCGGCTCCTGCTGGACGCGGGCGCCGAGGACATCGTGGTGTGCGACCGGACCGGCGCCCTGTACCGGGGCCGCAAGAAGGGAATGAACCCCTACAAGGCCGCCGTGGCCGAGCGGACCAACCCCGACCGGGTCAAGGGGCCCTTGGCCACGGCGATCCGGGGCGCCGACGTGTTCATCGGGCTGTCGGTGGCCGGCGCCCTCACCCCCGAGATGATCCGTGCCATGGCCGACGACCCCGTGGTGTTCGCCCTGGCCAACCCCGTGCCCGAGATCCTGCCCCCCGAGGCCCGGCAGGCGGGAGCAGCCGTGGTGGCCACCGGCCGCAGCGACTTTCCCAATCAGGTGAACAACTGCCTGGCGTTTCCCGGGATCTTCCGGGGGGCCTTGGACGTGAGGGCCCGCCAGATCGACGAGGCCATGAAGATCGCCGCGGCCCACGCCATTGCCGAGGCCGTGCCCGCGGACCGGCTGGCGCCGGACCACATCATCCCCGACGCCATGGACTTCTCGGTGCCCCCCCGGGTGGCCGAGGCCGTGGCCCGGGCCGCCCGGGAGACCGGGATGGCCCGACTCGACATGGACCCGGCCGAGGTGGGCCGACGGCTCACGGAGTACATCTACGAGGCCCAGATGCTGGGCAGCGAAGAGGAGGCGGCCGGCGACGCAGCCTGCCTGCTGGGGGGAGAGGACCACCCCGGGGGCACGACGGCCGCCGCCCGACCGGGAGACCCGTCATGAAGCCGTTTGCGTCCTTGGCCGCCGCGGCCGCAGCGTTCGCCCTGGCGGCCGGCTGCGCCACCGCGCCCCAGCCCCGGCAACCCCAGGCCCC
>JAADGT010000078.1 GCA_013152215.1 Deltaproteobacteria bacterium | reverse complement strand
CCCGGTGCTCCTGGAAGGGGCTCATGCCCTCCCGCCAGTTGCTCCAGTCCCGGTTCCGCACGGCGAGCACCACCGGGGCTCCGGTGGTCGTTCCCCAACGCACGCCGGCCAGGATCTCCACCCGGTCGGCCTCGATCTTCATGCGGCCGCCCCGGCCGTAGCCGCCCTGGCGCCGGGCGAGGTCCCGATCGATCTCGGCCGGGTCCAAGACCAGGCCCGCCGGGACCCCCTCCACCACCGCGATCAGGACCGGACCGTGGGACTCCCCGGCCGTCCGGTAGCGCAGCCCCATCACGGGTTCTGGGCCGCCGTCTCCAGGGCCGGCGGGTTCACGATCTTCGGGGTGATGAAGATGATCAGCTCGGTCTTGTCCATGCGGTTGTTCTTGCTTTTGAACATCCACCCCACGAACGGCAGCTTCGACAACCACGGGATCCCCGACTCCACGTTGGACTGCCGGTTCGTGATGATGCCCCCGATCACCGTGGTCTCCCCGTCCTTCACCAGGACCTCGGTGGTGGCCGCCCGGGTCTCCTTGCCCGGGGTCCGGGAGTCCACCGCCTGAAACGTGGCGGAGGGATCCTCCTTGGACAGGTCGATCTTCATGATGATGGACCGGTCGGCCGTGACGTGGGGGGTCACGTTGAGCCGCAGCTTGTACTCGATGGACTGGGTCTCGATCTTCTCCTCGGTGGCCGTGGTGAACGGGATCTCCACGCCCTGGCTGATCTCGGCCGTCTTGTTGTCGAGGGTGGTCACCCTGGGCGACGAGATCACCCGGCCCTTGCCAGAGGTCTCGATGGCCGAGAGCCGAAGATCCAGGGAGAACACGTCGTTCACGTGGCCCAGGGTGAGGGCCAACGCCCCGCCCGGCCCACCGGCCCCGCCGGCACTCGGGAAGTTCACCGCGAAGTTGCCCACGCCCGTGTCTCCGGAGATCCCGATCGAGTGGGGGAACGCCCAGTCCGTTGCCGCGCCCGTGCGGGGGCTCGCCTCGAACCGCCCCCCCCACTGGATCCCCAGGTCCTTCGCGAAGGTGGACGACACCTCCACGATCCGGGCCTCGATCAACACCTGGGGGGTCTGTGTGTCGAGCCGGCGTACGAGTTCCCGGGCCTCCTCGAGCCTCTCGGCTACGTCCTTGATCAGGATGGAGTTGGTCCGCTCGTCCACCGAGACCGAGCCCCGGTCCGACAGCACGGCCTTGACCTTGTCCGACAGCTCCTGGGCCGAAGCGTAGTTCACCGCCACGATGTCCGTGACCAGCGGGGCCTGTTCCTTCTCCGCCTTTTCCTGCTCGAGCCTCCGGGCCCGCTCCTGGGCGAGCCGCTCGGCCGGAGCGATCCGGATCACGTTGCCCTCGCGCACCTTGTCGAGCCCCCGGGTCTTCAGGATCACGTCCAGGGCCTGGTCCCAGGGCACGTCCACCAGCCGCACCGTGACCTTACCCTGCACGTCGTCCCCGGCCACCAGGTTCAGCCCGCTCACCTCCCCGATCAGGCGCAGCACGTTCCGGATGTCGGCGTCCACGAAGTCCATCGAGAGCCGCCGGCCCGTGTACACCGGACCGCCTGCCTCTTCGGCGGCCGGCGCCTCCTCGGTCCCGGCGGGGGCGCCCTCCACGAGCACGATCTGATCCTCTTCCCGCCGAACGGCGGCCACCCCGGTCTCGGGCGGTGCGGCCGATCCCCCCGCCACCAGGATGGTCAGGTGGGTCTCGTCCCGCTCGATCCGGAACGGGGCCGGCTTCCGCAGGTCCACCACCACCCGGGTATCGTTGCCCCTGGGGTAGGCGGCCACCAGATTGACGGCCCCGGGGAACGCCGAGGTATCGAGGGCCCGCCGGAACCGTTTGGGCAGGGTGGTGGCCGGAATGTCCACCACGATCCGCTCCGGACCGGCCTCCACCACCCGGTGGGGCGCCGGTTTCGTGAACGCCAGCTCGATCCGGCTCCACTCGGCGTCCTGCCGGAAGCCCAGGTCGCTCACCCTGCCGCCGCCGGCCAGGCCCTCCCACCGAGCTTCGGGGGCGGCAGGGCGGGTCTCCTCGGTCTTCTGAGCGGGGGGAGCGGGAGCCGCCTTCGGCTCGGGCTTCGGGGCCTCGGCGGACTCCCCCAGCTTCAGCACGAACCCTTCCGGCACCTTTTCGAGCCGGTACCCCTTCAACACCGAGGGGTCCGTCGCCTCCACCACCGCCCGGACCCGCCCCTCCTGGCGGCCCAGGCGCACCCTCACCACCGGGCCCTCCAGGTCCTTGGTGACCTGGGCCGAGGGGAGGGACACGCCCTCGGCGTCGATCACGAGCCGCCGTCCGTCCGAAAGCAGGAAGGCGGCGAGGTTCGCGGGTACCTTGCCGAACCGGAACCGCAGCCCTCGGTCTCCGGCCAACGGCTCCACCACCCCCTGGCGCATCTCGCCCCCGGAGGGCGTCGCGGCCCGGGACTCCGTGGCCCGCAACCGCACCACCAGGTCGAGTCCTCCGGGAACCGGCTCGGCAACGGCCTCCACCGGCCCGGTGGGCCGCACCGTGATCTCCGCAGCCCCCTCCGGCAGGGCCCGAGCCTCCAAGGTCTCGATCACCCCGTCCCCCACGTCCACGCGGGGGGCAACCCCCTCCAGGGTCACCCCGTCGAGCCGCAACGAGACCTGGGGAGGCGCGTCGGACACGCTCAGCCGGTGCGTCGGGGTCCCGTCCGCCTCCAGGTGGATCCGGTCGCCCGTGTCCTGAGGGGAGATCGACAGGCCGGTGATGCGCACCCGTTGCGCCTCGGCCGCCGGGGCTGCCGGAGCCGGGGGTTCGGCGCTCGTACGGGGCTGCGGTGCGGCGCATGCCGCCAACGCGGCCCCCAGGGCCACCCCCCACACCGTCTTCCAGGCGCTCGGGCGCCGTATCGATTGGCTCATGGCCTCACCTCATCCTCGGGAGTATGTAGCCGCAGGTCCACGGTCCGGGCCTGCACCTCTCCCAGCAGGTCCACCACCCGTTCCTCCACCACCACCCGATCCGGGTGGATCGCGACGATCTTTCCGCCCCGGTCCCCCACCAGGGTCCCCACCCGCACCACGTAGCCCTTGCCGTCCGGCGCTTCGACCAGGGCCCTCGCCGACTCCCCCGGTCCCCACACAATGCCTGCGACCCGGAGCTCCTCCACCGCGAACCGCTGCAGGGGCGTCTTGGGCACGAACACGTCGGGGGCCTTCTTCTCCTTCTTCTTGGGCTCGATCCGGATGACCGGCTGGAACGGATCCCGCAGCCCCTCGGG
>JAADGT010000066.1 GCA_013152215.1 Deltaproteobacteria bacterium | reverse complement strand
GCTCCTATGCTCGCCGCACAGCGCCTCCGGCGCCCGGACCGCGGAACGGTGCTCTTTGCACGCACCCGTGATGAAACCAACTCCCGTGTCTTGTGCCTGCGCGGCGAATCTCAACGTTCGGCTTCGCGCCCGACCGGAGGTAGACCCCATGCCCCGCACGCGACGCTCGCACCGAGACGTACACAAAGTCTGTTTCCCGCAAACAGGCCGCCTCGCGGCCTACGGAGCTGTCTTCTGTCCCCTGAATTCTGGTTCCTGAAACCCCTGCCCCCCGCCGGCAACGGCTCCGGACCAACGAAAGTTGCCCTTCCCTTTGTGAGGCCCCGCAGGGTCCTGATGGTGCTCCCCCGGGGATCGCTCAGAGCACCGCCAGGCTCCGGTCCTGCACGTCCGTGACCAGCATCCGGCCCGGCGCATGGGTGATGGCCAGCTCCGGCCGGGCGTTGCGGAGCGCCACCTGGGGGGTGACCCCGCAGGCCCAGAACACCGGCACCTCGCCGGGTCGGATCTCCACCGGGTCGCCGAAATCCGGGGCTCCCAGGTCGCGGATGCCCAGGCGTTCGGGGTGGCCCACGTGGACCGGCGCGCCGTGCACGCCGGGAAACCGGGCGGTCACGGTCACGGCCTTCGGCACCAGCTCCGAGGGGATCGGCCGCATGGTGACCACCAGGTTCCCCCGGAACGCGCCGGCCGGCTCGCACGGCAGCGACGTGACGAACATGGGCACGTTGCACCCCATCTCCAGATGGCGCACCGGCACCCCGGCTTCGAGCAGGGCGGACTCGAAGGTGAAGCTGCACCCCAAGAGGAAGGTCACGAGATCGGGCCGCCATAGACCCCGCACGTCGTCCGCCGGGGTGATCCGGTCCCCCTGGAACACCCGGTACGCCGGGCAGTCCGTGCGCACGTCCGCGCCGGGGGCCATGCGTCGGGGTTCGGTCCGGCCGGGCTCGATCACCTCGAGCACGGGGCAGGGCTTGGGGTTTCTCTGACAGAACAGGAGAAAGTCGAAGGCGAGGCTCTGGGGAAGGATCACCAGGTTCACCTGGGTGTAGCCGGGGCACAGCCCCGCCGTGGGCCCCCGCCACCGTCCCGAACGGATCGCTTGGCGAAGCTCGTTCGGCGACCAATGGCCTGCGGTATGTCCCATGGGCTCCACCTTTTCCCCGGCAAAAGGCGCTGCGACCGTATGAATGACACACCGGGGCGGGGGTGTCAAGAAACAGTGTTTTGTGATCCCCGTCTGGCTATCGCTCCCCCGGGCCTTGTAAGATCGGTCTCGCCTCGTTTGAGATCCGGAGGGGAACATGCTCGATTTCACGCGGATGGCCCATTACGTCGCCCTGGGGTGTTACGCGCTGGCGGCGCTGCTGTGTCTGGGGGGCTGGCGGGCGGAGCGGCTCCGACGGGCCGGCGCCGGGTTGGCGGCCGCGGGATGGGTCGTGCAGGTGGTGCTTTTGGCGGCCCGGTGGGGGAGGGTGGGGTATCTGCCGGTGACAGGCCTGTTCTCCACGCTTCACTTTTTGGCGATTTGGCTCGTAGGAATGGCTTTGTATCTCGGGTGGAGATATCAGGCCAGGGGGCTCCTCCCCGGCGCGCTGGCCCTGGGTGTGGCGGCCCTGGCCGGGGCTTCGGCCGGTTCCATGGACCTCCAGCCCCTGAGCCCGGCCCTGGACACGCCGCTCTTCCTGATCCACGTGGCCACCTCGTTCGCGGCCTACGGCCTGTTCGGTTTGGCCGCCCTGGTGGGGGTGTACCGGTTCGCCGGGGTGCCCGGTTCGGCCCTGGGGGAGGACCGCCGCATGCTGGACGAGTGCCTGTACCTCGGGTACCTGCTGTTCACGTGGTGCATGGTGGCGGGCAGCCTCTGGGCCTACCTGGCCTGGGGATCCTACTGGACCTGGCGGATCAAGGGGTTGTGGTCCACCATTGTGTGGTTCTTCTACTCGGGGGTGATCCACGTGCGCCACCGGCCGGCGTGGCAGGGGTGGCGGCTGAACGCCCTGTCCGTGGCCGGGTTCGGGCTGGTGCTGTTCACCTTCCTCGGGCTGGGGTTGCTGTTCGAGACCTCGCACCCGCTGCGGTAGGTCGGCGGGGCGGGGAGAGCGGAGCGCGAGCATGGGCATGCGACGAGTGGGACGAGCCGTGTGGGACCTGGCCGTGGCGCCGGGCACGTTCGTGGGGCTGAGCGTGCTGTGGTGCCTGGATCTGGCCGTTGGGTCCATCCTGGCCTATCGGGCCGATCCGCGGTTCTGGATGAAGATGGACGCCGTGCCGTTCAACGTGTGGCTGCGGGACGCCGCGCCGGCCCAGTGGCCCGGGTCGTGGTGGGTGTACGGCCTGGTGGGGCTCACGTACCTGGTGGTGGCCAGCCTCCTGCTGTGCACCCTGAACTGGTTCTGGCGCCGCCGCCGGGGATGGCGGGGGGCGGCCGAGGTGCTGGTACACCTGGGGTTTCTGCTCATCTTCGCCGGGTTCGTGCTGGGCAGCGGGTTTGGTGCCCGGGCCCAGGGGCTGCGGGTGGCGGTGGGGGGCGAGGCCGAGGTGCCGGACACCGGCTACCGCCTCCGGGTCGAGGCGGTGAACCCCGTGGCCGGGCCCGACGGAAGGCCCTGGGACGTGCAGACCCGGGTGAGCCTGTGGCAGGACGGCCAGAAGGTGGCCGAGGGCGACGTGCGCACCAACCGCCCCCTGATCGCAGGCACCACCGTGGTCTATCCCCAGGGGGTCCAGACCGTGGTCCGTTCGGCCCGCATCGCCACGACCCGGGGGAGTGTGGAGGTGGACGTGGGAGCCGAGGCCGAGGTGGCCCAGGGGCTGCGGGTGGCCGTGCTGGGGGCCCTGAGCCCGGGGCAGCGGTGGGGGCCGTACTTCGGCCCGGGGGTGCTGGTGGAGGTGCGGGGCGGTCAGGAGGGCGGCAGCCGCGTGTTCCTGGCCCCGGGCATGGGGCCGGTGCGAGCCGGCGGCCTGGGCCTGCGCCTGGTGGACCTGGACCTGGAGCCCAACGGAGTCTACAACGTGCACCAGGATCCGGGGGTCTGGTTCGTGATGGTGGGGGCGGCCCTGCTGACCCTGGGAACCCTGTGGGCGGCCGCGGTGTACTTCGCCCGGCTCTGACGTTCGGGTTGACGGTGGGGCCTCGGTCCGTTAGTGAGGTTATTGACCCGTGGAAACCAGAGATCATTAACCTGGCGGCAAAATAGGCGCGGCACCTCGGAGGGCGGGACAAGGGACCTGCCTCCGGCCGGGCGCGAAGCCGGGCATCGAGATTCG
>JAADGT010000281.1:3305-4033 GCA_013152215.1 Deltaproteobacteria bacterium | reverse complement strand
GCATTGAGATCCACCGCGCAGGCACGGGACGGGGGCGTTGGTTTCGTTCCAGCTCCGGAGAATGCAAGCCATTTCGTGGCCCAAACGCCGGCGGCGCTGCGCGGCGGGCTAAGGAGCCGCACCCGGCTCTCCGGCAGGGCCCTTGCCCCTTGGCTCAGGGATCCAACGGATTTGAACGCGACTTGGCATGAGGTGTCCGCGGCCGGGGTTGCCCGGCCGGGCAACGGTGATTATGGATCCGGCGACAAGACAGATCCTGGACAGGTGGTGGCCTGTTTGCCCGAAAGGAACCTCGGGAAGCTGCTCAGGGTGAACGGCGAGCGGGGACGCGGCACAAGAGGGGGCCAGTGGAGCGGGGGGGCTGAGTGCCGGCTGCGGCGAGCATAGGAGCCGCGCCCGGCGCTCCAGCAGGCCCCATGCCCCCGGAGGCCTTGGCGACGGCCCGGGAGCTTGGGGGTTCACGGTTTTTGACCGACGACTGACGACCGAAGACCGAAGTTCCTGGGACGTTGGGACGTTATCACTGCCGTTGGTCGTGCTGTCACCCCGTCACCTCGTCACTCGTCACTGTGTCACCGCTTCCCGGCCTTCTAGCCTCTCAAGGAGAGACGGTCCATGTTCTACTTCGACCCCTTGTACTTCATCCTGATCGCTCCGGCGTTCCTGCTGTCTCTGGCGGCCCAGATGTGGGTCCAGTCGGCGTTCCGGAAGTACGGCGAGAGGATGAA
>JAADGT010000281.1:0-3275 GCA_013152215.1 Deltaproteobacteria bacterium | reverse complement strand
TGGCGCGGGCCGGGCTCGACGACGTGCGCATCGAGACCGCCCAGGGGTTCCTCTCGGACCACTACGATCCCCGGTCCCGGGTGCTGCGCTTGAGCCCCGACGTGTACTCCACGCCCAGCCTCGCGGCCGTGGGGGTGGCCGCCCACGAGGCAGGCCACGCCCTGCAGCACGCGGCCGGCTACGCGCCGCTCAGCCTGCGCACGGCCCTGGTGCCGGCCGCATCGGTGGGGTCCCAGCTGGCGTGGCCCCTGCTGGTGTTCGGGTTCCTCCTGCAGGCCACGGCCCTGGTGAAGCTGGGGGTGGTGTTCTTCGCGGCGGCGGTGGTGTTCCAGCTGGTGACCCTGCCCGTGGAGTTCAACGCGAGCCGCCGGGCCCTGGCCGCGGTCGAGAGCGTGGGCATCCTGGGACCCGACGAGCTGCCCGGCGCCCGACAGGTGCTCACGGCCGCGGCCCTCACCTACGTGGCCGCCGCGGTCACCTCGGTGATGCAGCTCCTTTACTTCCTGCTGCGCTCCGGCATGCTGGGGGGCAACGACGAGTAGGCTCTGCGAGGGCCGAGGTCATGCCCCCCGAGAGCGTGAGGGGACGCCAAGGAGGCGTGGTCATGCTTGGAACGCTTGGAAAGCAGTGAGGTTTTCGAGCCTCCTAGCCTCCTAGCTTTCCAGCCTTCCAGCGGGCCGAAGGCCCCCAACCGACGACCGTGAACCGTAGACCGAAAACCGACGTTCCCTGGAAGCGGCTGGTGGACCAGCTCACCGACGAGGGGTACGACAGCCCCTACCTAGACCGGCTGCGCCGGCGCCTGGACGTGTATCAGGCCCAGGACGAGCTGGAGAAGGAGATCCTCCAGGAGATGGCCGCGGCCGTGGGCCGGGCCGAGGAGAAGGTGCTGGTGGCCCTGCTGGAGCTGGAGGTGCAGGGCCGCCGGATCGACCGGTGGGAGCAGGAGGGCCGACCGGTGCCGGCCGAGGAGATCCAGGCGTTCAACGCCAAGCGCCGGGTGGCCCGGCAACGGCTGTGGGAGCTGGTGATCCACCGGGAGGCGTTGGGGTTCCGAAACCACCGGATCCTGGAGGAGTTCTACCCGATTCCCCCGCCCCGCCGGGCCTAGCCCCACCCTGCTCGCCCTCCGCGTTCGGCTGGGGCCACAGCTCGGCCGCCAGCGTTCCTACCACGATCAGCAGCCCGCCCATCCACGCCGTGGCCGAGAGCCGCTCGCCGGCCAGCCACACCGAGAACACCGCCGCGAACACCGGCTCCAGGGTGTAGATCAGGGCGGCCCGGGCCGGCGTGGTGTACCGCTGGTAGCTGGTCATCACCCAGAAGGCGTACACCGTGGCGAACACGGCCGTCACCACCACCGCGGTCACGAGGTCCGCGTTCCATGCACGGGGCCAGGTCACCGGCTCGAAGGCTGCGCTCCCCGCCCAGGCCCACACGGCCATGGTGGCCACCTGCACGAAGGTCAGGGCCCTGGCGTCCGTGCCCCCGGTCAGGGCGTCGAGCCCCAGCACGTGCAGGGCCACGAACACCGAGCACACGAGCACCAGCAGGTCCCCCGGCCCCAGCCTCCAGGGGGCGCTGCCGGTCAGGAGCCACAGCCCGATCACCGCGCAGACCACGCCGATCCTGGCGCCGGTGGACGGCCGCTTGCCCAGGAGCGGGCCGGCCAGGATCGGCACCCACACCACGTTGAGCCCCGTAAGAAATCCGGCGTTGGCCGCGCTGGTCCGCTCGAGGCCGAAGGTCTGGAACAGGTAGGCCAAGAACAGCACGGTGCCCAGCACCACCCCTCGGGTCCAGCCCCTGCGCCCCAGCCCGGCCAGGCGGGGGCCGGCCAGGGCGGCCAGCAACAAGGCGGCCAAGGCGAACCGTACCCACAGGAAGCACAGCACGGGAACCTGGGCCACCGCATCCTTCACCACCGGGAAGGTGCTTCCCCAGAACACGGTGACCGTGGCCAGGAGAAACTCGGCCCACAGACGTCGGCGACGGGTGGCAGGCAGGGACAAGGGCACTCCTTTGGGGTCGACCCGTTGCCCCTTGCTCGGGCTTGGCTTGCCGGGCCGGAGGGGCTGTGGTATAAGCGGCTTCCCTTTTATCAAATCTGGTTTCGCGACGCCACAACGGCCGAGGTGTTGCCATGGAGCGCGGGGAGAGGGAACCGGTCCAGGTGGTATGCCCCCGGTGCCGGTTCACCCAGATCATCTACCTTCCGGTCGAGGACCTGCCCCGGTGTCCGGAGTGCGGCACGCGGATGGTGATCGAGGAGCTTCTCGACGAAGGGAAGTCCTACTGACCCCCCCGGAGAGCCTTCCCCAACCCCTTCGTTCCGAAAAAGGAGGTCTGCCATGAGACGCATCTTCCGAACCCTTGCCGTCCTCGTCGTCGCGGCGGTGGCCGCCGCTCCCCTGGCCTCGGCGGGCACCCTGGACGAGATCCTCGACCGGGGCAGCCTGCGGGTGGGCCTGGAGCCCGGGTACATGCCGTTCGAGATGACCAACCAGAAGGGCGAGATCATCGGGTTCGACGTGGACATCGCCAAGCGCATGGCCAAGGCCATGGGCGTGAAGCTCGAGCTGGTGAGCACGGCCTGGGACGGCATCATTCCGGCCCTGCTCACCAAGAAGTTCGACATCATCATGAGCGGCATGACCCTGACCCAGGAGCGCAACCTGCGGATCAACTTCGCCGAGCCGTACATCGTGGTGGGCCAGACGATCCTGCTGCGCAAGGAGCTCGCGGGCAAGGTGAAGTCCTACAAGGACCTGAACGACCCCAAGTACAAGGTGGTCTCGAAGCTGGGCACCACGGGCGAGCAGGCCGTGAAGCGGATGATCCCCAAGGCGGAGTACATCTCGTTCGAGACCGAGCAGGAGGGCGTGATGGAGGTGGTCAACGGCAAGGCCGACGCCTTCGTGTACGACTCGCCCTACTGCGCCGTGGCCAACGCCCAGAAGGGTGAGGGCAAGCTGGTGTTCCTGGACAAGCCGTTCACCTACGAGCCCCTGGCCTGGGGCGTGCGCAAAGGCGACTACGACTTCGTCAACTGGCTCAACAACTTCCTGCGCCAGATCAAGAACGACGGCACCTACGACCGCATCTACCGGAAGTGGTTCAAGAGCGACGCCTGGCTGAGGGAGCTGCAGAAGTAGGCGTTCGCACCTGCGACCCGAAGGGCCCCGGCACGCCGGGGCCCTTCCTACTGAGCTCGCTAGGCCCCTTCGGGGCCCCACAACGGGGAGGGTAACGTTACTCTGAGCCGGGGGGCACAG
>JAADGT010000236.1 GCA_013152215.1 Deltaproteobacteria bacterium | reverse complement strand
CGGACCGAGTCGAGGTGGCCCCTGCGAGGCCGTTCAGCGAAGGAGGGGCCCCCAGCCCCACCGCCGGCAATCGCCCCGGACCAACGAGAGTTACCCTTCCCCGGTGCCCGCCCCAGCAGGAGCCTCATGGGTCTTCCGAGAAATTCGGGGCATGCTCCTCCAACTCCGGTCTTCGTGCAAACATAGTTTACTTTTTTTGCCTGTAAACCGAGCTGGACGGGCCGGCCGACTCCCGGGTTGACAAACCGGCCACCCTGAGCCTAGGCTCTCCACCGGGTGTTTGAACTGGGAGAATGGGCGTTTTGTTACCACACGGCAAGGAGGGTCGTCATGCGAAAAGGTCTGGTGTGTGCGCTCGCCGTCGTTCTCGCCCTGGTTGCCGGTCCCAGCTGGGCCGGCAGGGTCGTGAAGCTGGGCCACGTGGCTCCCCCGTTCCACGGCCAGCACCAAGGGCTCCTGAAGCTGGCCGAGGTGGTGAAGCAGGAAACCGGGGGGCAGTGGGAGGTGAAGGTGTTCCCCCTGGGTCAACTCGGCGGGGAACGGTCCATGGCCGAGCAGGTGCAGATGGGCACCCTCCAGGTCGCGGCCATCACGACGGCCGTACTCTCCAACTTCGTGCCCCAGGCCGCAGCCCTGGACCTCCCGTTCCTGTGGCCCGACCGGAAGACCGCCTACGCGGTGCTGGACGACCCGGAGTTTCAGAAGGAGTTCTTCAAGTTTTTCGAGCCCAAAGGGTTCGTGGCGATCGGATTTGCGGAGAACGAGTTCCGCCACCTCACCAACTCCAAACGTCCCGTCCGGCGGCCCGAGGACCTGAAGGGCATGAAGCTCCGCCTCATGGAGGCCCCCATCTTCCTCGATACGTTCAAACTGCTGGGCGCTACCCCCGTGCCGATGCCGTTCCCCGAGGTGTACAACGCCCTCCAACAGGGGGTGATCGACGGCCAGGACAACCCCCTGCTCACCTCGGTCCTCATGAAGTTCACCGAGGTCAACAAGTACGTGACCCTGCTCAACCACACTCTCACCGAGACCGTGATCGTGGTGAACGCCGACTTCTGGAACAGCCTGCCGCCCGACGTGCAGGAGGCGTTTCGCAAGGGCGCCCGGGAGTGCATTCGCACGAACCGTGCGGTGAACGCGGCCCTGTACAAAAAACTGCCCAAGCTGGGCATCTCGGTGGAGGAGTACTGCAAGAAGAACGGGATCCAGGTGATCGACCTCACGGCCGACGAGCGGGCCGCGTTCCGCAAGGCCGTGGCCCCCATCTACGACAAGTACCGCGCTCAGATCGAGCCGGGCTTCATGGACTTCCTGCTCTCGAAGGTCAAGGAGCACCAAGGCAAGTAGTCCCGTGCGGCTCCTGAGACTGGCGGAACGGATCGAGGAGGCCCTGCTGGGGTGGGGCCTCCTCGCTTTGGCGCTCCTGGGGTTCGTACAGGTGGTGCTGCGCTACGCCTTCGGCACCGGCATCGACTGGGCCGAGGAGGCGGGGCGGTATGGCTGCATCGCCCTCACGTTCCTGGGGGCCAGCGTGGGGGTGCGCCACGGCACCCACTTCTCGGTCGAGCTCGTGGAGCGGCTGCTGCCCGGGGGGAGCCGGCGGTGGCTCAAGGCCTTCGCCAGCCTGGCCAGCGCCGCGCTCTTCGGCTTGGTGGCGTGGTACGGCTACGCCCACGCGGCCAAGCTCCACCGGTTCGGGGTCACGAGCGCGTCGCTCCAGCTGCCCATGTGGGTCCCCTACGCCGCCATCCCCCTGTTCTCGGGCACCATGGCCGCTCGGTTCCTGGCCGATGCGGTGCTCCGGGTCGCCCGGGGCCGAGGGCTCGCCTCGCCCGAAGGGGGGGCGTGATCCCGTGCTCACCACGGTCGTCCTCACGTTCACGGTCCTTCTGCTCCTGGGGCTCCCCATCGCCGCGGTCATGGTGGGGGTCACGGCGCTCGCCCTCAAACTCCACACCTTCACGCCGCTCCTGATCATCCCTCAGCAGATGTTCAACGCGCTCGACAACTTCGTCCTCCTGGCCATCCCGTTCTTCATCCTGGCCGGCCGGATCATGACCGAGGGGGCCATGGCCCGCCGGCTGGTGGACGTGATGCGCGCCCTGGTGGGCACCAAGCGAGGCGGGCTGGCCGTCACGGCCGTGCTGGCCTGCCTGTTCTTCGCGGCGCTTTCCGGCTCGAGCCCGGCCACGGTGGTGGCCATCGGGTCGATCATGATCCCGGCGCTGGTGCGCAGCGGGTACCCCGAGGAGTTCAGCGTCGGGCTGATCACCAGCGCGGGCTCCCTGGGCATCGTGATCCCGCCGTCGATCCCGATGATCCTGTACGCCCTGGTCATGAACGTGTCGGTGGCCGAGCTGTTCATGGCCGGCATCGGGCCGGGGCTGCTGATCGGGGGGGTGTTCACGGCCTACGTGCTGTGGAAGGCCCGGCGGGAGGACTGGCGGATCGAGGGGGGGCTCACCTGGACCGAGGCCCTGCGGGCGGTGCGCCACGGGATCTGGGCCCTGTTCCTGCCGGTGCTGGTGCTGGGGGGGATCTACTCGGGGGTGTTCACCCCCACCGAGGCGGCGGCGGTAAGCGTGGTATACGCCCTGTTCGTGGAGGCGGTGATCCACCGGGAACTCACCTGGAAGGGGCTCCACCGGGCCCTGGTGGAGTCGGCCGTGCTCTCCGGGTGCCTCCTGCTGATCCTGGCCTGCGCCATGGCGTTCGTGTGGTTGCTCACGGCCGAAGGCCTACCCGCCACCGTGGCCGAGTGGGTGGTGGCCCGGGTGGAAAGCCCCTGGGCCTTCCTCCTGTGGGTGAACCTCTTGTTCCTCGCCCTGGGATCGGTCATGGACGACGTGTCGGCCATGCTGATCCTGTCGCCGATCTTTGCCGAGACCCTCCGCCGGCTGGGCATCGACCCCGTGCACTACGGCATCGTGATGGTGCTCGTGATCGAGTTCGGCTTCCTGACCCCGCCGTTCGGTCTGAACCTGTTCGTGGCCATGGGCCTCACCCGAAAACCCATGGGTTACGTGGCCCGGGCCACCCTGCCGTTCCTGGCGCTGCTGCTCCTGGCCTTGGCCGTGGTCACCTACGTGCCGGCCGTGAGCCTGTGGCTGCCCTCGCTGTTCTTCCGGTGAGAAAGGCCGCTGGCTATTAACCCGGCGGATAAACAGGCGCTATCGCTCCCTGCTCGGAGGGGCACGGGGGGCCCGAGCCGGGCCCCCCCTGTGGGCTTCCGCGGTTCTACCGCTCGCGCTCCTCGGCGTCGAGCCCCTCCTCCTTCATGCACTCCACGAGCTTCGAGGCGTCCTCCCCGTCGATATGGATCAGGAAGTCCCGCTCCCCGCCCCGGCGGCTCGGCAGGTAGGCGGCGTTCAGGACCTGATGCCCCATCTTGGCCACGCACTCCAAGGCCTTCATCATGAGCTCGGGCGTGTCGCAGTGGCGTACGATCACCCGGGCCCCCTTCTCGCCGATCCCCAGCAACGGGTTCAGCACCAGGTAGAAAAAGTCGTTGGTGGTCAGGATGCCCACCACCTCGCCGTCCTCCACCACCGGCAGACAGCCCACCCGCTTCTCCTGGGCCAGCCGCACGGCGTTCTCCACCGTGGTGTCAGGAGTCACGGTGACCACGTTGCGCTGCATGATCTCTTTGACGGTCAGTTTGGCGAACAGGTAGTGGATCTCGTGGAGCGAGAGGCTCGTGGCCATCGACGGCGAGGCCCGCAGCACCCGGTCCTTGGTCACGATGCCCATCAGCTTGCCGTCGTCCACCACCGGCAGCCGCTCGATCCGCTTTTCCTTCATGAGCTTGGCGGCTTCCAGGACCGGGGTGGTGCTGGGCACCGTGATCACGGGGCTCGTCATGATGTGGCGAACGCGCATGGGTTTCCTCCTTCGGGCTGGGGAACGAATCCACGAGATCAAACGAAGGGTCAGTATACACAAATTCGCGGCGAACGCTACGAGCCCAGGAACACGAGCACCGCCTCCTGGGCCGCGGCCGCGGCCTCACGGAGCCGCCAGGAGCGGCGGTCCCGGGGGCCCACGGGGTTCGAGATGCCCCGGACCTCGCCGAACGGCACCCCCAAAGCGAGGCAGGCGTGGGCCGCGGCCGCGCCCTCCATGCTCTCGCACACGGCCCGGTGGCGTCGGGCCAGGCGCACGGCCCGATCGGCCGTGCCCGTGACCGTGGACACCGTGACGAACCCGCCCTCTCGGCACGGGGCCACCCCCCGGGCAGCGGCCGAGAGCCGGCGGCACAGCCCCAGGTCCACCGGGAGGGTCTCGTACCACTCGCGGCCTTCGGCTCGCCACACCGGCAGCCCCAGGGCCTTGAGCCCCCGCAGCCCCGCCCGGGTCTCGGCCCCCTCGTCGCCGTAAGCCTCGCGGGTGGCCACGGCTAGGTGGCCGGGCTCGAGCCCCGAGCCTGGGTAGGCCCCTCCCACGCCCACCTGCACGACCGCGGCCGGCCTCAGCACCGGAACCAGGGCCCCCAAGGCCAGGGCGGTGTTCGTTTTACCCACGCCGGTGACCAAGATCTGGACCGGTGTCCCCCCCACCACGCCCTGCCACGCCGACCACGGGCCCGCGCATCGCATCGCTTCGAGCCCCCGGGTCAGACGCGACACCTCGGCCTCGGTCGCCGCAATCACGAGGGTCGTGCCCGCAACTTCGGTCGCCGGTCGTCGGTCGTCGGTCATCGATCGTGGGTTAGGGCCCCGGCCGAACGCCGGTGACCCGCAGGCACGGGGCCTGATCATGCCGCCGCCCGGGCCTCCCTCGGCTCCATGGGTCGGCCGCAGCAGATCAGCTCGGGCGCCTCGTCGTCCTGGCGCAGCACGGCCACCTCGCTGAAGCACACCGGGCAGCGATACACCGGCACCACCCGAACGGCCTCCATGGGCTGGTTGCAGCAGCGGGGCTCCAGCGCGGCGGTGGCCGCGTTGATCACCACCACCTCGGCCCGGCACACCGGGCAGCGGTACACCTGCCCCACACGTACCGGCCGGCTCATTGTTTCGGCTCCACCGCCACCATGGGCTTTCCGTGGCACCGGGGCTCAAGGGTGCCGGTGCCGCCCTTGATCACCATGATCATGTTCGAGCACTCCTGGCACCGGTAGGCCGTACCCACCCGGATGTGCCAGGCCTGGAGCCACTCGTCCACGGTCCACTCGGGGCTGGAATACCGATCCTGCATCCCGCTCCTCCTCGCGCTGTGTCTGGGCAACTTCGGCTAGAAGGCTAGAAGGCTGGGAGGCTAGGAGGCCCAAAACCTAGCCCTGTACCCCCCTCTGACAGTCCGGGGCCCACGCCGCTGCCCAACGACGCCGGCCCCCTCGCCGTCCGTTGTCCATTTATACCATGCCCACTCCCTTGCCACACCCGGTTCCTGGGGGGATCCCAGCGGGGGCTCGTTGACCCGAGGTTGGGGCGTTGCTACCATCGCCGGCCTTTCCCTGTGGATGCGGAGGGAGCGGCGATGACCCACGTGCTCGACGTGCTCAAGGACCGGGGGTTTGTGGAGCAGACCACCGACGAGGCGGAGCTGCGGGAGCTCCTGCGGGCCCCCACCACCTGCTACATCGGGTTCGACCCCACCGCCTCGAGTTTCCACGTGGGCAGCCTGGTGCCGATCATGGCCCTGGCCCACATGCAGCGGGCCGGGCACCGACCCATCGCCCTGGTGGGGGGCGGCACGGCCATGATCGGAGACCCTTCGGGCAAGACCGAGATGCGCAGGCTCCTGACCCGGGAGCAGATCGAGGCCAACGCCCAGGGGCTCAAGGCCCAGCTTGCGAGGTTTCTCGACTTCGACGACGGCGCGCTCCTGCTCAACAACGCCGACTGGCTGCTGGGGCTCAACTACATCGAGTTTCTGCGGGACATCGGGGTGCACTTCTCGGTGAACCGGATGCTCGCGGCCGAGTCGTACCGCCAGCGCCTGGAGACGGGGCTCAACTTCATCGAGTTCAACTACATGCTGCTCCAGGCCTACGACTTCCTTCACCTGTTCCGCCACTACGGCTGCCGGGTGCAGATGGGCGGCAACGACCAGTGGGGCAACATCGTGGCCGGGGTGGAGCTGATCCGGCGCACCGAGGGCCAGGCGGCCCACGCGATCACGTTTCCCCTGATCACCACGGCCTCGGGCGCGAAAATGGGCAAGACCGCCCAGGGCGCGATCTGGCTCGACCCCGAGCGCACCACCCCCTACGACTTCTACCAGTACTGGATCAACACCGAGGACCCGGACGTGGAGCGGTTCCTGGGCCTGTTCACGTTCCTGCCCATGGATCGGGTGCGGGAGCTGGGCCGGCTCGAGGGCTCGGCGATCCGCGAGGCCAAGGAGGTGCTGGCCTTCGAGGTCACCCGCCTGGTGCACGGAGAGGCCGAGGCCCGCAAGGCCCGTGACGCCAGCCGGGCGCTGTTCGGCGGCGGGGGACGGCTGGACGAGGCCCCCACCCACGAGGTGGACCCGGCCCGGCTGACGGAGGGGATCGAGGCGTTCATCCTGCTCCACGAGGCCGGGCTGACCAAGAGCCGGGGGGAGGCCCGTCGCCTGATCGGCCAGGGCGGGGCCTACCTCCACGGCGAGCCGATCCGGTCGTTCGACCAGCGGATCACCGCGTCGGACCTGAGGGACGGGGTGATCCTGCTGCGGGCGGGGAAGAAGAAGTACTGCGTGGTCCGGCCCGGGCAGGAGGGGTAAGAGGCCCGGGGGGCCGGAGGCTTCCATGGGCCCACATCGCAGGGGGCCGGCGCTCCTGCTGGCGGGGGGCGTGGCGGTCATCTCCAGCGCGGCCATCCTGATCCGGCTGTGCCAGGCTCCAAGCCTGGCCATCGCGGCCTACCGGCTCGGGATCGCGGCCACCCTGCTGGTGGGGTACGACCTCGCGCGCCACCGACGGCTGCCCCCGGCCCGGTCCTGGCCCTGGTTCGCCTCGGCCGGGCTGTTCCTGGCGGTGCACTTCGCCGCGTGGATCGCGAGCCTGCGCTACACCACCGTGGCCAGCTCGGTGGTGCTGGTGACCACCAACCCCCTGTTCGTGGCGCTGTTCGCGTGGCTTTTGGGGGAGCCGCCCGACCGCCGGACCCTGGTGGGCATCGTCCTGGGGTTGGGGGGTGCGGTGCTGATCGGGTGGGGGGACTTCGCGGGGGGACCGGCGCCGTTGCTCGGGGACGGGCTCGCCCTGATCGGGGCGCTGGCCATGTCCGCGTACCTCACGGTGGGCCGTCGGGCCCGCGCCGGTTTAGGCGCCCGGACCTACTCCACCTGGGTGTACGCCGTGGCCGCGGTGCTGCTGGCCGCTGCCGTGGGGATCACGGGCACGTCGGTGGGGCCGTACCCGCCCCCCACCTACGGGTGGCTGTTGCTCCTGGCCCTGGGCCCCCAGATCCTGGGCCACACGGCCATCAACGCGGCCCTGGCCCATCTGACCGCCCCGGCCGTGGCCCTGGCCATCCTGGGCGAGCCGGTGGGCTCGACCCTCCTGGCCTACCTCGTGCTGGGCGAGGTCCCCTCGGTCAGCACGGTGGCCGGCGGGGCGCTGATCCTGGGGGGCATCGCCCTGGGGCTGGGAGGAGCCGGGAAGCGGGTCACAGGTCGATCTCGTAGTCCTTGATCTTGTACAGCAGGGTCCGGTGGCTGATCTCCAACAGCCGGCTCGCCCGGCTCCGGTTGCCCCGGGTCTTGCGCAGGGCGCGGCGGATCAGCTCCTCCTCCACCCGGGCCACCACCTTCTTGATGGAGTACTCGTCCGGGCCGATGCCCGGGAACACCCCCTCCTGGTCCTCCTGGATCCAGGGGCTCAGGTGGGCCTCGTCGATCACGGGGCCCTCGGCCATGACCACGGCCCGCTCGACCACACTCTCCAGCTCCCGCACGTTCCCCGGCCACCGGTAGCGCAGCAGCATCTCCATGCCCTCGGCGCTCACGCCGGTCACCGACTTACCGGTCTCCCGGGCGAACCGGTCCAGGAACCGGTTCACCAGCAAGGGGATGTCCTCCCGCCGCTCCCGCAGGGGCGGCACCAGCACCGGGATCACGCTGAGCCGGTAGTACAGGTCCTCCCGGAAGGTCCCCTCGGACACGGCCTTCTTGAGGTCCACCCGGGACGAGCTGACCACCCGCACGTCCACCGGCAGGTCGGCCGTTCCACCGGCCCGGCGCACCACGCCCTCCTGGAGCACCCGCAGCAGCCGAACCTGGAGGAACGATGGCAGGCCGTCCACGTCCTCGAGGAACACGGTGCCGCCCTGGGCCTGCTCGAACAGGCCGGCCCGGGCCCGGGGGGCGTCGGACACGGCGCCGGGCTCGTGGCCGAACAGCTCGCTCTCCAGCACCGCGTCGGGCATGGCCCGGCAGTTCACCTTCAGCAACGGCCCGTCGCTGCGCCGGGAGTTGTAGTGGAGGGCCCGGGCCAGCATCTCCTTGCCGGTGCCGGCCTCGCCCACCAGGAGCACGCTGGTCCGGTAGTCGGCCACCTTGGCCAGCAGCTCCAGCACGGCCCGCATGCGGGCGCTGCGGGCCACCAGGTTCTCGAACTGGTACTCCCGGCGGATCGCCTCGCGCAGGGCCCGGTTCTCGCGGATCAGGCGCTCGCGCTCCTCGGCCTTGCGCAGGGTGAGGAGCACCTCGTCGGTCTTGAACGGCTTGGAGATGTAGTCGTAGGCGCCGAGCTTCAGGGCCTCCAGGGCCGTGTCCACCGTGCCGTAAGCCGACATCATCACGATGGTGGCCGCGCAGCCCCGGGCCCGAGCCTTCCGCAGGAACTCCAAACCGTCCACCCGGGGCATCTTGATGTCGCACAGGATGAAGTCGAAGGCGTCGCCCCCGTGCTCGTCCAGGAGGTCCAGGGCCTCCTGCCCGTCACCGGCCTCCGAGACCCGATACCCCTCCTCGGCCAGGATCGACGCGAGGGTCTCCCGGACGATCGCCTCGTCGTCCACGATCAGCAGGGAATGGTCCTTCACGCGGTCACCTCCGTTTCAGCGGCCAGGCAGGAACCCCGGCCGGTCGATTCCGCCCCCACCCGGAAACTTCGGTCGTTGGTCGTCGGTCGGAGGCCTTCGGCCCGCTAGGCCGCTAGGCGGCCGGGCCGCTTTTGAGCCCCGACGCCAAGGCTTCGGGGGGCATGGGTTTCAGGGACCAGAATTCAGAAGTCGGTGGACAGGGAGAAGGTTCTTCGGTGCCCCGAGACGATCCCCGCGGGAACCCAAACTGCTTTTCGGGATTTCCTGTCTTCTGTCCGCTGAAATCTGGTTCCTGAACCCCCTGCCCCGCCGCCAGCTGTGGCCCCCGGATCAGGCAACGTGACCCTTCCCGTTGGAGGGCCCCGCAGGGGCCTGGTAGAGCCCCCACCCAACGGTCTGCCCCTCCGGTTTTTCTAGTTTCTAGTCTCTGGTTTCCAGTCTCTGGACGGCCCCGCAGGGGGCCTGATGGGGCTCCCCCCTCATCCCAGCAATCCCAGGTACCAGGCCACGAGCTCCGGCCCGGCGTACACGTACAGGGCCGCGCCCAGGGCCAGGAACGGGCCGTAGGGCACCTCGAGTCGCAGCCCTCCACCCCGCGCCAGGCCCCAGGCCACACCCACGGCCGCCCCCACCAGCGACGAGACGAACACCGTGAACAGCACGGCCTGCCATCCCAGGAACGCCCCCACCGCCCCGAGGAACTTCACGTCGCCCAACCCCATGCCCTCCCGGCCGGTCACGGCCCGGTACCCCAGGGCCACGGCCAGCAGGAGGCCCGAGCCCGCGGCGATTCCCAGCAGGCTCTGGACGGGGCCCAATCCCGTCAGGAACGAGGCGGCCAACCCGGCCGGCATCCCCCCCAGGCTCAGGCAGTCGGGGATGATCCGGTGATCCAGGTCGATGAAGGTCACCGCCACCAGCCCGGCCACGAACACGAAGTAGGCGACGAACGCGGGCGTGGGCCCGAACCGCAGCCACAGTAGGCCGCTCAGCCCCGACGTGAGGGCCTCGACCAGGGGATAGCGCAGGGGGATGCGCATCCCACAGTCCCGGCAGCGGCCCCGGAGCACCAGGTAGCTCACGATCGGGACGTTGTCCCAGGGCCGCACTGGCCGGCCGCAGCCGGGGCAGTGGCTCGGCGGCCGCACCAGCGACTCGCCCCGGGGCAAGCGGTGGATCACCACGTTGAGAAAGCTCCCCACCACGGCCCCCAGCACGGCCGCCGCGGCCAACCCGATCCCATACCACGGTTCCAAGGTACCCCTCAGCAACTTCGGTCGTTGGTCGTCGGTTTGGGGCCTTCGGCCCGCTAGGATGCTAGGACGCTGGGAGGCTAGGAGGCTGGAAAACCTCACTGCTTTCCAAGCGTTCCAAGCATGACCACGCCCCTTTGGCGTCACCTCACGGTCCGGGGGGCGTGGGTTTCAGGGGTCAGAATCCGTCCTCTGAAACCCCTGCCCCGCCTCCGGCAATGGCCCGCTGAAAGACTCAAAGGCTAGAAAGCCGGAAACAACACTCTTGCGGGGTTTAGTAGTACCACGGACCGCCCCCCAGTTCCCAGGGCCCCGGGGGCGGCCGGCCGGAGCGCGTTGACACCCCATGCCCCGGACGCCTATCTTCATCGTTTCCACACCCCTCTCCCGCCAACGCGAAGGACGAACGACGGTGCATCCCTGGAACGGTTCCTCCAGCATTTTGGCCATGGCCTTCGGGTCCGGGCCCGTGGTGGGGGGCGTGCTCCTCCTGCTGGTGTTCGCCTCGGTGCTGTGCTGGGGCATCATTCTCTACAAGTTCTGGGTGATCCGCCAGGCCGCCCGCCAGAGCCGGGACTTCCTGGAGGTGTTCTGGGGAGGCAACCGGTTCGAGGCCATCCTGGCCGCGTCCCAGGACCTGACGGAGAGCCCCCTCGCCCAGCTGTTCCGCGCCGGATACCGCGAATGGCGCCGACGGCGTACCCGCCCCCAGGCTCAGGGGGAAGCCGAGGATCTGTCCCCCCAACTGGGCCGGGTCGAGGCGGTCCAACGCACCCTGCGGCTCGTGGCCGATGCCGAGATTACCCGGCTGGAGCGGCTGCTGGTGTTCCTGGCTACGGTGGCCAGTGCCGGCCCGTTCGTGGGCCTGTTCGGCACGGTGTGGGGGATCATGGACTCGTTCCGCCAGATCGGGGCCATGGGCACGGCCAACCTGGCCGTGGTGGCCCCTGGCATCTCCGAGGCCCTGATCGCCACGGCAACCGGCCTAGCCGCGGCCATCCCGGCGGTGGTGGCGTACAACTACTTCAACAACGCCATCAAGGTGTTGGCCACCGAGATGGAGGCGTTCTCGAGCGAGTTCCTGAATATCGTGACCCACCATGACGCGACGAGGGGCACCCCATGAACGCACCGGGCCCGGCGGGCGGCCGCACGGCCCGCACCCACCTGGCCGAGATCAATGTCACCCCCTTGGTGGACGTGATGCTCGTGCTGCTGATCATCTTCATGGTCGCGGCGCCCATGATTCAACAGGGGGTGGACGTGAACCTGCCCGAGGTGGTGGCCACCGAGCTGCCCGCCCAGACCGACCTGATGGTCATCTCGGTGGATCGCTCCGGCCGGGTGTTCCTGGGCAACACGCCCGTTCCCATGGAGGCCTTGGCCGAGAAACTCGGCGCGATCTACCGGCGCAAAGGGACCAAGGAGGCGTTCCTCCGGGCCGACCGGGACGTCCCCTACGGGGTGGTCGTGCGGGTCATGGCCGAGGCCAAGCGCGCCGGCATCGAACGGCTCGGCATGATCACCGAGCCCCCTGAGGAGCCGTGAGAGTCGACCGATACCACGGGCTGTTCGGCGACCGCCGTGACCACCGCGTCTGGAAAGCCCTGGGGTTCTCAGCGGTGCTCCACGCGGCCCTGTTCCTGGCGTTCGGACGGTTCCACATCCGTCCCGTCGAACGCACCTTCTACGCTCCGATCCAGGTGGTGAACCTGGTGCCGCCCTCCGGCCGGCCCAAGCCGGGCGGAGTCGTGGGCACGCCCCGACGCGCCTCTCCCCCGGCACCGAAGACCAAGGCGAGGCCGACGCCCAAGGTGAAAGGCAAGCCCAAAGCGAAGGCCAAGACCGGGTCCCGGCCCTCCCAGCCGAAACCCCAGGCCTCCCCTGCCCGGCCTTCCGCGGCCCGGCCCAAACCCACACCCAAACCCGCGCCGGACCAGGTGGCTCGGCCCAAGGGGTCTGCCGCACCGGCACCGGAACCCAACCCGGAGGCCTTGGAGCGAAAGGTCGCCGAGCGGATCGCCGCCATGCGCGCCAAGCATGGCGAGGCCCCGGCGCAGGCACCCGCGTCGGCCGGGGACCGGGCGGACCTGGGGGAACGCCGGGTGGGGCAGGCCATCGAGGCGATCCGTCGGCGCATCGACCAGGCTTCGGCCGGAGGCCCAGGGGGGTCCGGCGCCGCCGGCATCTCCGGCAGCCGCACGGCCATCGAGGAGGTGCGGCTCCGCGCCTACTACAACCGCTTGTGGGAGCGGGTGAAGGACCACTGGGCCATTCCCCCCGGCCTGAAGGGCCGCGACCTGTCGGTGATCGTCTCGGTGGTTCTCGACCGCAAGGGGAGGATCTTGCGCCGGGTTGTGGAGGAGTCCTCGGGCAGCGAGGCGTTCGACACCGCGGCCCTGATGGCCCTGGAGAGGGCCCAGCCCCTGCCCCCCGTGCCGGACGAGGTGCGCGATGAGACCCTGGAGGTGGGTTTTCGATTCCACGGCGAGTAGGGGGCTTGTGCTCCTGCTCGCCCTCGTGGCCGCCTGCGCCGGGCCTCCCCCGCCGGGAACGTACCGGGTGAAGGGCCGGATCTACCGGCCGTTGACCTCGGCCCGGGGCTACGTGGCCGAGGGGCTGGCCTCGTGGTATGGTCCTGGTTTCCACGGCCGAGCCACGGCCAGCGGGGAACCGTTCGACATGTATGCCGCCACCGCCGCCCACCGGACCCTGCCCCTGGGAACCCGGGTTCGGGTCACCAACCTGGAGAACGGCCGGGCCGCCGTGGCTCGGATCAACGACCGGGGACCGTTCGTTGAGGGCCGGATCATCGACCTATCTTACGGCATGGCCCGAAAGCTTGGCATGGTCGAGGCGGGGGTGGCCAGGGTGCGGGTGGAGGCCCTGGGCGGGGTGACCGACGAGCGGGGTCCCCTGGCCTGGCAGGTGGGGGCGTTCCGGAAGGCTGCCAACGCGGAGCGCCTGCGGTCGCGCCTCGACGGCCGGTTCGGAAGGGCGTGGATCGAACGGTTCGACCGGGGGGATGCGGTGTTCCTGAGGGTTAGGGTGGGGCCCTTTCCCGACCGGAGGACGGCCCGAGACGCCCTGGCAGGGCTGAGGGACCTGGGTTTTCGGCCCTTCCTCGTACGGATCGACGAGCCATGACCGAGACCCTGTGCGTTCTGCTGGTCGACGACCAGGCCGACCACCGGCTGCTCCTCTCGGCCAACCTCCAGGACCAAGACCCCTCGATCCGGGTGGCCGAGGCTCAGGGCGTGGACGAGGCGCGGGAGCAGCTTCGGGCCGGCGGGGTGGACGTGGTGCTGTGCGACTTCTGGCTCGGTGGCGAGACCGGCCTGGACCTCCTGCGCCGGGCGCGGGACGACGGGTGCGCCGTGCCGTTCGTGCTGGTCACGAACCACGGCAGCGAGGAGCTCGCCCGGCAGTCGTTCATGGAGGGGGTGGCCGACTACACCACCAAGGAGGTGGCCCTTCGAAACCCGGCTGACCTGGTACGCCGAATCCGTCGGGCCGCGGACAAGGCCCGCATGGCCGAGGAACGACACCGGGCCGAGGTTCTCTTGGAGAGCTTTCTCGCAAACAACCCCTTCGCCATCCTGATCCTGGACCAGGCGGGCCGACCCGTGCGCTGGAACCCGGCCCTGGAGCGCATGGAGACCCATCCGGGGAACCTGGAGCGCCTCCGGGACTACCGGCCGTTCGAGGATCCCCAGCTACAGGAGGCGGGGGTCGCCGCCTTGCTGGATCGCGCGCGGTCCGGTGAGTGGGTGGAGCTCCCACCGTTCCCCTGGGACCCCGGCCGGGCCGGCATGGAAGGACCGGTGAGGATCTTGAGCGGGGTGGCGTTTCCGGCCACGGTGGGCCCCGGAGAGTCGTACCTGTGCGTGATGATCCAGGACGTCACCCAGGCCGAGACCGCCCGGCGGGAGCGCGACGAGTACGCGGCGGTGCTGGCGAGCCTGCTGAACTCGTCCCCGGCCGGCATCGTGTTCGTGGACGTGGAGGGCCGGGTCCGGTTCGCGAACCGGTGGATCGAGACCTTCTTCGGGGTGGACCCCCGGCCGTTCGTGGGTCGGGCCTACGCCGAGCTCGCCCGGGAGATGACCTCCGCCCTGGCCGATCCCGCGGGGTTGATGGAGCACCCCGTCGATCCGGAGGCCTGTTCGGTGGAGGCCTGGGAGCAGACCATAGAGGTTCGGCACCCTCAGCCTCGGCATCTGATGCGGGTGGTCGGGCCGGTGCGGGGGCCGGGAGACCGTTATCTGGGGTGCATCGAGGTGTACATCGACGAGACCGGGGCGGTGGAGCGCCAGAAGCTGCTGGAGGAACGCAACCGGGAGCTCGACGCGTTCGCCTCGCGCCTCGCCCACGATCTCAAGACCCCCCTGGTCAGCCTGAAAGGGTTTGCCGATCTGCTGGCCCGCACGGCCGGTCCGGCCCTGGACGAGCGCAACCGGATGTTCCTGGAAAGGATCCGAACCTCGGCCGATCTGCTCAACGAGATGGTGGACGGGCTCCGCGAGCTATCCCAGGCCAGCCAGCCGGTGGCCGAGCTCCACGACATGGACCCCATTCCGGTGGTGCGGCTGGCGGCCGAAAACCTGGCGGAGAGGGCCGCCGAGGCAGGGGTGCGGCTGGAGCTGGCGGCCGACGCGCCCCGGCTGCGGTGCGCCCGGGCCAAGCTGTTCCAGATCGTCCAGAACCTGCTCTCCAACGGGATCCGGTACGCCGACCCGGCCAAGAACGATCGATGGGTGCGCCTGGAGTTTCGGTCCGCCGCGGACCGGGTGGTTCTGCGGGTGAGCGACAACGGCCTGGGGATCGACCCGGCCGACCTGCCCCACCTGTTCGAGCCGTTCCGGCGAGGCAGGGCCACCGGCAGGACCCCGGGCATGGGCCTGGGCCTGGCCCTCACCCACCGCCTGGCCCAGGCGTGCGGCGCCCGGGTCGAGGTGCGGTCCGCGCCCGGAGTGGGCACCGCGTTCGAGGTGTGGTTCCAAGCCGCCGGGGAATGACCCGTGGATCTTCTCGCCCCCCTCCCGGGGGGAGAGGGGCGAAGGTATCGACAGATTCCAACGGGAAGCCCCTCCAGGCCCCTGCGGGACCCTACGACGGGGAAAGTAACGTTCTCTGATCCGGGGGGCACAGCCGGCGGCGGGCATGGGGTTTCAGGAACCAGATTTCAGGGGACAGAAGACAGGAAATCCCGAAAAGCAGTTTGGGTTCCCGCGGGGATCGTCTCGGGGCACCGAAGAGCCTTCTCCCTGTCCACTGACTTCTGAATTCTGGCCCCTGAAACCCATGCCTCCCGAGACGGTGAGATGACGCCAAAGAAGCGGGGCCAGCTTGGAACATTGGGAGATCACGGAGGTTTTCAAGCCTCCTAGCCTCCCAGCCTCCTAGCGTCCTAGCGGAAGTTACTGGGAAGGGGCATGAGCGACCCGAGCACCGAATCCCTTGAGGCCCCCTCGGGCCCCCGGAGCGTGCGGGACCTGTGGGAGGCAGAGCCGGCCCTCCGCCATCGCTACCTGGCCCGCCTGATCCCGGGGCCCCTTCTGGATCACTATGGCCTGGGGCCGCCCCGCTCGTGGTCCGAGGGACCCGAGGGGGTGTTCCGGTGCCTCGAGGTTCCCGGGGAGGACGCGGTTCGTCTGGAGGTGTGGCCCGACCCGGCCGGCGAGGATCCGGCCCTGGTGCTGGAGCTCACCGACACCTACCTGGGGCACCTCGAGGCCTCGTGGATCGTGATCAACGACATCCACGGCCCGCGGTTTCACGTGGACCGTGATCCCCAGGGCAACCCCATCCCCCTGGGCTCCACCGTGCGCAATCTGCGCGAGGAGATCCGGGCCCTGGCCGCAGGCCTGGCCCCCAACCAGGTCCGGCCGGGGCTGCGCATGTTCCGTCACCTGATCCGGGGGGTGGAAGCGTTTGCCCGGACCCTGGGAGTGGAGATCCTGTACGTGGCTCCCTTGGCCTATCACAACGCCATCAAGTACGAGCAGTACGGGTTCACCTACTCGTCCGGTCAGGAGCAGATGGAGTGGATCCATCGCGAGTTCCAGCCCGGCGGGGTGCTGCGGGCGCGCATGGACGGATCGCGGCCGTTCCGGATGCCGTGGATGTCCGACACCGTGCGCGGCCGATCGTGGGCCGTCCACGACGGGGTGCTGGGACGGCGGTGGATGGCCCCCCAGATGTACAAGTTCGTGAGCCGCGACTTCCACATCCGCACCTTTCCGAACGCCGTGTGGTGACCCCATGCCCGACTACCCCTACGTGTACGGCGCGGCCGGCCCCCGTCCGGTGGAGCCGGGCGGCACCCGGATCCGGGTGTTCCGGCGCCGGCCCCGCCGGGGCGAGGAAGAGGAGGAGGAAGAGGGCCGCGGGTCTGCGGAAGACCGCTGGGCCGCCTGGCGCGACGCCCTGGCCGACGCCGTGGACGAGCTGAACCGGGCCCTCGAGGCCGAAGGGGTGACCACCCGCTTCCTCCTGGTGGAGGAGGAGGCGGGCCTGGGCCTCGAGGTGACCGGGCTCCCCCCCGGGGCAAACCTTCCCCCCCTGCCGGAGGCCCTGGACCCGGACGACCTGCCCGCCTGGTTCGCCCGGCTGCGCACCCGGTTGGGCCTCCTGTTGGACCGACGCGCGTAACCCCCTCGTTCTTTTTTTCTCAAGTCTCCCCCGACACCGGCCGATCCGTGGTCCCCGGGGCGGCGAACCGGTGTATCGACACCCTCACCCCCTACAACCGGGAACTTTCCTGCCTTGATCGACCGACCGACCCAAGCGTTTCGAAGCCTTCGCCGCGCCCTGGCCGTGGGTCTGCTGTGCGTGCTGGTCCTCGGAGCCACGGCCCTTTGGGGACTGGACCGCCATACCCGCATCGTCCGGTCTCTCCAGGACGTGGCCGTGGAGGACCTCTCGGCCATGGCGGCGCTCCAGGAGGCGGTGGCCGAGTTCGAGATCGCGATCCTCCGGTTCATGGAGTACATCGACCCCGACCTCTCCCGAGCCGAAGCCGCCCTGGACGTGGCCGAGGCCGCCCTGGGGCGCCTGCCCGAACCCCGCCGGGCCCGGCTGGCCCCGGCGCTGGAGCAGCTGCGAGAGGACGCCGGGGTCTTGATGGACATGGCGGAGGACCCGGAGGTGTTCGAGGAGCTCGATCGGCAGTTCCAGACCCTGACCGCCCGGGCCGACGCGGTGAAGCAGGAGGTGGGCCGCGCCCTGGAGGAGCTCCGCCGGGCCTCCGCGGCCGGGGCCGAGGCCGCGGTTCGCGAATCCGTCTCGCTCCGGTTGTTCATCGGCGCCACGGCCGCGGCCGGGTGGCTCGTGCTCCTGGCCGCGGC
>JAADGT010000312.1 GCA_013152215.1 Deltaproteobacteria bacterium | reverse complement strand
CACGCGCCGCAGCGGACCGCGCCGAGGCGGCCCCTGCGAGGCCGTTCAGCGAAGGAGGGGCCCCCAGCCCCACCCCCTGGGAAAACCACGAAATTTCGGAAACGCGACACTAGTTTTCCAGCCTTCCAGCTTTTCAATCGTACCGTGCGTGGCACGGCGTACACAGCTCGGCGAAGCTGGGCACCCGCCACCCCTTCTCCTCCCCGGCCCCCAGGGCGGCCTCGCCTTTCACCGCCCCCTTCTCGTGGGGGTTGTGGCAGGTGGTGCACACCACCTGGTCCTCGTGGAGGGGCAGCCGCACCCGGTGTCGCTCCTCGTACGCCCGGAGCTTCTTGAGCATGGGCTCGGGCATCTCCACCAGGTGGTTCACGGTGGGGTGGGGGCCCGGGTCGTGGCACCCCATGCACAGCTCCACCGGCGAGTGCAAAAACTCGAGGGTTCCCGGCCCCTCCTCGCCGGGGCGGCGGCGGTGGCAGAACACGCAGCTCGTGCTCACCAGCCGGCCGTCGTCGGTGACCTGGTCGTGGGGGTTCAGGGCCCCCTCGCCGGCCCGGGGATGGCACTGGTAACAGAAGTCGGTGGGGGTCACGTAGGGTCCGCCCCGGAGGAACCGGGGGTTCTTGGGGTCGATGTCCCCGGCGCACACCTCGTCGTGGCACGTGGAGCAGGTCAGCCGCCCCTTGTCGTCCAGCGGGAAGTCCTGGAAGTCCATGGGGAAGGTGCGCTCGGACGACGCCACCCCCACGGGGTGGATCTCCTCGTGGCCGCCGGTGTGGCACCGCACGCACCGGGCCGTGGCGTCGGGATCCAGAAACACCACCTCCGTTCCGGGCTCGGGCTCGCCCGGGTGACAGGCCCGGCAGCCGGCCCGGTTGCCGTGGACGAAGCTCGCCCGGCTCTTGGCGGCGAAGACGAGGTAGGCCTTGCGCACCACGGCCGGCCCCACGTCCTGTTCGTGCATGTCGTGACACGTGGCGCAGGTGGCCTTTCCGTCCACCAGGGGCAGGCCGGCGGACTCGAAGTCCGCCGTTGCGTCCGCAGCCTCGGCCAGCACGGTGGGATGGCGCACGGCAGCCTCCGGGTGGCACAGGCCGCAGGCCGACGCAACCTCGCCGCGGCCCACCGCCCCGCCGTCCAGCGTGCGGAAGGTCATGGTCTCGGGCGGGGTCTGGTTGGGGTCCTGGAGGTGGCAGAACAGGCAGGCGATGCCGGTGTGGGGGTTCTTGGGCCGCTGGGCCACGGCGGCGGGGGCGCCGGCCTCCAGCCGGGAGCGCGCCGCCTCCAGCCCCTCGTCGTCGGGCGACACCACCACGAAGAACCGGAAGTTCTCGTCCTTGTGGCACACCCGGCAGGTCTTGGGCAGCAGGTCGTGGGCCGGATCGGAGGGCTCCACCAAGCGGTACGCCACCGGCCCGGCCCGGGCGGGCGACCAGCAGGCAACAGCCAGACACACGACGGCCAGGAGCGTTCTCATCCGGCGCGGTTCCTCACGGGAGGGAACGCCCGCCGTCGCCCCTGGCCTCGGGTCTCGAAACAAGAATCGGCGAGGGAAGAATGGTCGGGACGACTGGATTCGAACCAGCGACCTTCTGCTCCCGAAGCAGACGCGCTACCAGACTGCGCCACGTCCCGACGCTTCCGCTCACCGTTGTCTCCGGCGAACGCCGGAAGGCGGATTCTAACCACAACGTCCCTTCCGTTTCAAGCTCTGCGCGCGTCCCTCCCCACCCCAACGCGTACATGGGCCGCCGTCAGGCCCCCTTCGGTGTCCACCAACAGATATCGGGCCGCGTCCCCGCCCCCCGCACGGCCCGGGTTCAGAAGCGCCCGGTCCCCGATCCGGCGGGCCAGGGGTTCGTGGGTGTGCCCCACCAGGAGCACGTCGGCCTCCGCAACCTCGAACGCCGCTTGCAGCTGCTCCTCCGGCGTCGCCCCGTCCAGGGGCTGCCAGGAGGGGCTGCGGGGGTCGGCGTGGCAGAACGCCAGGCACGTGTCCCCGTCTTGTACCTGGATCCACGCCGGAAGTTTCTCGGCGTAGGCACGGACCTCGGCCGGGGCGTCGGCCAAGGGCTCGTCGGCCTCTCCCCGCACGGCCACCACCCCGGCCTCGCCCAGCCGGGCGACGAGGGCCGCATCGTCGGAGCCGCCCAGGGCGTCGCCCAGCAGGAACACCGCCTCGGCGCCCCGGTGGGCCGCGTCGTCCAGGATCGCCTCGAGGGCCCCGAGGTCGCCGTGAAGGTCCGCCAGCACCGCGATCCTCACCCCGGCTCCCCCTTGAGGTGCCGCAGGGCGTCCATGCCGGCCACCGCCCCGTCCCCCACGGCCGTGGCCACCTGGTGGAACCGGCGGCGCCGCACGTCGCCCACCGCGTACACCCCGGGCACGCTGGTCTCGCAGTCCTCCCCCACCACCACGTAGCCCTGGTCGTCCAGGTCCACCACCCCCTGCAGGAAGTCCGTGCCCGGCCGCTTGCGGCCCGAGAAGATGAACACCCCGTCCACCGCGAGGTCGAGGGTCCGGCCGCTCGAGCGGTCCTCGACCCGAAGGCCCGTGACCCCCTGCTCGTCGGCCAGCACCTCCACGGGTTTGGCCCGGGGCACCACCTCCACGTGCGGGTGCGCCAGCAGCTCCCGACGCAGGTCGCTGGTGGGCTTCAGCTCGGCGCCGGGGATCACCAGGTACAGGGGCTCGGCGAACCGGCTCAGGAAATGGGCCTCCTCCATGGCCCAGTCACTCGCGCCCACCAGGGCCACGGGCCGGCCCCGGTACAGGGCGCCGTCGCAGGTGGCGCAGTAGGACACGCCCCGGCCCAGGTGCTCCTCCTCGCCCGGGATGCCCAGGCGCTGGACCAGTCCGGTGGCCACCACCACGACCCGGGCCTGGAACGGGAACCCGGACACCACCACCTCCTTGGCTCCGTCGTCCCCCACCCGAAGCGCCTCGACCCGGCCGAACTGGATCTCCAGCCCGAACTTCCGGGCCTGCTGCTCCATGCGGTCGATCAGGTCCCGGCCACTCAGGCCGTCGGGGAACCCCGGGTAGTTCTCCACGTGGGAGGTCTGGGCGATCTGGCCGCCCAGGAGCGCCTGCTCCAGGAGCAGGGTCTTGCGGCCCGCCCGGGCCAGGTACATGCCGGCGGTCAACCCGCCCGGGCCTCCCCCGATCACGATGGCGTCGTACGCTGAGCTCATGGTCCCTTTCCTGTAACTTCGGTCGTTGGTCGTCGGTCTGGGGCCTTCGGCCCGCTAGGCGGCTGGGCTGCTAGGCCGCTAGGCGGCCGGGCCGCCTCCCCGAACCGCCGCCAAACCCTCGCTGGGG
>JAADGT010000200.1 GCA_013152215.1 Deltaproteobacteria bacterium | reverse complement strand
CACCGACCACGCCGACATTGCCGAGGCGGCCCGGGCGGCCGGGGCCCGGGCCGTGATGACCTCGCCGGCCTGCCGCTCGGGCACGGACCGGGTGGCCGAGGCGGCCCGGTCCGTGGAGGCGGACGTGGTCGTGAACGTGCAGGGCGACGAGCCCCTGGTGGACCCGGACGACCTGGCCGGGTTGGTGGCTGCCATGGCCGGCGAGGATCCGCCGGCCATGGCCACGTTGGCCCGGCCGCTCGTGGACACGGCCGAGTGGCTGCGGCCCGACGTGGTCAAGGTGGTGTGTGACGGGCGGGGAAACGCCCTGTACTTTTCGCGGGCCCCGATCCCGCACTTTCGGGACGAGGCCGAGGCCTCGGCCGGGCCTCGGCTGCCCGACCGGCCCCCGGTCCGGGCCTGGAAGCACCTGGGGGTGTACGCGTTCCGGCGCGAAGCCCTGTTCGCGTTCACGGCCCTGCCCGAGGGCCGGCTGGAGCAGGCCGAGCGCCTGGAGCAGCTGCGGGCCCTGGAGGCCGGCTGGCGGATCCGGGTGGTGCACGCCCGGTCCGACTCGGTGGGGGTGGACCGACCCGAGGACGTGGCCCGGGTGGAGGAGATGTTGAGGGGAGGAGGTTGAGACGTTCGCTCCGGCAGACCGCGAGGCGGCCTGTTTGCGAAAAAGGAACGTGCACCGACCCCAACCCCGCGGTTCGGCGGTAGGGCATGGGGTCTGTTTCCGGCCGCGCGCGAAGCCGGGCATGAGATTCGCCGCGCAAGCACGGGGGAGCAACAATGGTTTCATGCGGTGGGGTCGGGGGCGAACGATCTCGCGGAGTGGGCGTTGGAGGCGCTGCGCGGCGAGCTAAGGAGCCGCACGCGGCTCTCCAACAGACCCCATGCCCCACCAAGGCTTGGCGAGCCCCCGGCCGCCCAGCAGCCTAGCGGGCCGAAGTCCCCCGACCGTAGACCGTAGACCGACGACCGAAGTTGCTTGGACGTTAGGACGTTGGGACGGCTTCCCAGCCTCCCAGCCTCCCAGCCTTCTAGCCTTCTCGCTTTCCAGCTTTCCAGCCTACTTGCAGGAGCATCGGATGCGCACCAAGTTCATCTTCGTCACGGGCGGGGTTCTGTCGAGCCTGGGCAAGGGGATCGCCTCGGCGAGCCTGGGGGCCCTGTTGGAGGCCCGGGGGCTCACGATCACCCTGGTCAAAATGGACCCCTACATCAACGTGGACCCGGGCACCATGAACCCGTTCCAGCACGGCGAGGTGTTCGTCACGGACGACGGGGCCGAGACCGATCTGGACCTGGGCCACTACGAGCGGTTCACCCGGGCGCGGCTCAGCGTCCGCAACAACTTCACCACGGGCCAGGTGTACGACACGGTCATCAGCAAGGAGCGCCGGGGCGACTACCTGGGCGGCACGGTGCAGGTGATCCCCCACATCACCGACGAGATCAAGCAGCGCATCCGCGACGCGGCCCAGGGGGCGGACATCGCCATCGTGGAGGTGGGGGGCACGGTGGGCGACATCGAGAGCCTGCCGTTCCTCGAGGCGATCCGGCAGTTCCGGGCCGAGGCGGGCAGCCGCAACGTGATCTACGTGCACCTGACCCTGGTGCCCTACATCGCGGCCGCCGGCGAGCTCAAGACCAAGCCCACCCAGCACAGCGTGAACGAGCTCAGGCGGATCGGTATCCAGCCCGAGGTGCTGATCTGCCGCACGGACCGCCTGCTGCCGGCCGAGCTCAAGAACAAGATCGCCCTGTTCTGCAACGTGGACCGGGACGCGGTGATCACGGCCAAGGACGTGGAGAACATCTACGAGGTGCCCCTGAACTTCCACGAGGAGGGCCTCGACGACAAGGTGGTGGAGCTGCTGAACATCTGGACCGGCCGGCCCAAGCTGGATGGCTGGCAGCGCATCGTGGAGACCCTTCGGTTCCCCAAGGACCACGTGAGGATCGCCATCGTGGGCAAGTACGTGGACCTGAAGGAGAGCTACAAGAGCCTGTCCGAGGCCCTGGTCCACGGCGGGATCGGCAACGAGTGTCGGGTGGACCTGGAGTACGTGGACTCCGAGGCCATCGAGACCGAGGGCATCCCCGAGGTGCTCGGCCAGGTGGACGGCATCCTGGTGCCGGGCGGGTTCGGCCAGCGGGGCACCGAGGGCAAGATCGCGGCCATCCGGTACGCCCGGGAGAACGGGATCCCGTTCTTCGGCATCTGCCTGGGCATGCAGCTGGCCGTGGTGGAGTTCGCCCGCGGCCGGTGCGGCATCGCCGGGGCCGGCTCCTCGGAGTTCGACGAGAGCTGCACCGATCCGGTGATCGACCTGATGCCCGACCAGCGGGGCGTGGTGGAGAAGGGGGGCACCATGCGGCTCGGGGCCTACCCCTGCCGCCTGCAGGAGGGCACGCGCTCCTTCGCGGCCTACGGGGTCAAGGAGATCAGCGAGCGGCACCGCCACCGGTACGAGGTGAACAACGCCTACCGCGACACCCTCCAGGAGCACGGCATGGTGCTGTCGGGCCTGTCGCCGGACGGACGGCTCGTGGAGATGGTGGAGCTGCCCGACCACCCGTGGTTCGTGGGGTGCCAGTTCCACCCGGAGTTCAAGTCCCGGCCCATGGATCCCCACCCGCTGTTCCGGGAGTTTGTCCGGGCCGCGTTGGAGTTCAAGCACGGTCGGAGGGGGGAGGCGTGACCCACGAGGTGCGGATCGGCCCGGTCCGGATCGGGGGTGGGGCACCCCTGGCCCTGATCGCCGGGCCCTGCGTGATCGAGTCCGAAGACCTGGCGCTGTCGGTGGCCGAGCACCTGGCCCGGCTGGCCGACCGGCTGGGCCTGGCCGTGGTGTTCAAGAGCTCCTACGACAAGGCCAACCGCACGAGCCTGGGCTCGTTCCGGGGGCCGGGCTTGGACGAGGGCCTGCGGATCCTCGAGCGGGTCCGGGCCGAGACCGGCCTGCCGGTGCTCTCGGACGTGCACGCCCCGCCGGAGGCCCGGGCCGCCGGCGAGGTGCTGGACTGCCTCCAGATCCCGGCCTTCCTGTGCCGTCAGACCGACCTGCTTTGGGCGGCCGGGGCCACCGGCCGGCCCGTGAACATCAAGAAGGGCCAGTTCCTGGCCCCCGAGGACATGGCTCCGGCCGCTGAGAAGGCCCTGTCGGCCGGGGCCGCGGGCGTGCTTCTCACCGAGAGGGGCACCTCGTTCGGGTACCGGTACCTGGTGGTGGACTTCCAGGGGCTGGGGCGGATGCGGGCCCTCGGGTGGCCGGTGGTGTTCGACGCCACCCACAGCGTGCAGCAGCCCGGCGCCCTGGGGGGGTGCTCGGGGGGCGACCGGGCGT
>JAADGT010000291.1 GCA_013152215.1 Deltaproteobacteria bacterium | reverse complement strand
GCCCGAGGGCCGGTTTCGGGTGAGTCCGGCGCCATGAGCGTGCGGCAACGGGTGCTCGCATGGACCCTGGAGGTGGATCCTGCCGCCACCCGGCGTCTGTATCGGGCGGTGGGGGCCGGATTCGCCTCCGGCTGCGGGTGTCTGGCCTGCCGCAACTTCGATGCGGCCCGCCCGGCACGGTACGGCCCGGCGTTCCGGAAGCTTCTGGCGTCGCTGGGGGTAGATCCTCGCAAGGAGAGGGAGGTCCGGTGGGTCACGCCGTTGGAAGGGGGGCTGCACCTTTATGCGGGCGCCTACCTGTGTGTGGGCGAGATCGTGGCGGGGCGGCCCTACAGGGGGTTTCCGTTCGCGGCCGGGGCCACGGACGTGTTCGAGCGGGTCTCCGAGCGGGTGCATGCGGCCGTGCGGCCATGGATGGCGCCGGAGGGGGCGTGGGCCGGCCGTGCCGTGGTGCGGATCGAGTTTCTGGTGATGCTCCCGTGGGTGCTGCCCGAGGGCCCCGAGCGGGCCGTGGACCTGGCCTCGGCCTCCCACCGGCCGAGGGGCCGCGACCACTGATTCCTCGCTGGAAGTCTGGAATCGCCCCTGCCGGGCCGGGCAACGAAACCCATGCCCCCCGGCCGCCCAGCGGGCCGGAGGCCCGGGCCGCCGCCTTCACTCGGAGCCGCTGTGGCAGTCCTCGCACTCCAGGGGGTTCCGGGCCTTGGGCCCGAAGTGGCACGAGCGGCACCGGCCCTGGGGGCTGCCTTCGCCGTGGGCGGCCTCCTCCAGGGAGGGCTTTCCCCCCTCGGCCTCGGCGCGGTGGCACGCTCCGCAGCGGTGAGCGCCTTCAGAGCGCTCGGGGTGGTGGCAGGTGTCGCAGGGGAACCTCTCGGCGTGGCTGGAGTGGGGGAACAGAACCGGCTCCATCTCGCCGTAGTTGGTGACCTGGATCCGCTGGGCGCCCTGCGCCCCCCAGGCGCCGACCAGGGCCGCCGCAACGCAAAAGACCGTGAACACGCGAACGAGCATCGGCTCTCCCCCTCCCGGGCGGGTATGGCGTTGCCCCTTCTTCGCTCCGTAGGGTACGGCCGGACGCGGTCCGGCACAACCCCGGCCCGCAGCGGTGTCTACGCCGCGGCCGCGCGACGGTTTCGAGACGCAGAATCGGGGTCTCCATGAGAACCGGCACGGCCCACCTCCCCCTCCACACCGGCCGCGCGCCCCGCTGGCTGTTCGAGCGCATGGTGCGCCTGGCCCGGGAGATCGTGCGCCTCCTGGTCGAGGAGCACGGGCCCGACGAGGTGCTCCGACGCCTTTCGGACCCGTTCTGGTTCCAGGCCCTGGGCTGCGTGCTGGGGTTCGACTGGCACTCGAGCGGGGTGACCACCACCGTGTGCGGGGCCCTGAAGGAAGCACTTCGGCCGACCGGTGGGGACCTGGGGCTGTTCGTGGCGGGGGGTAAGGGCCGGGCATCCCGCCGGACCCCGGCGGAGATCGAGACGGCGTGCGAGATGACGGGGCTCGACGCGGCCCCCCTGGTGCGGGCCAGCCGGATGTCGGCCAAGGTGGACTCGGCCGCGGTGCAGGACGACCATCAGATCTACCACCACGCCTTCTTCTTCACGGCCCAGGGGAGCTGGTGCGTGGTGCAGCAGGGCATGTGCGCGGAGGCCCGGACGGCCCGGCGGTACCACTGGCTGGGGGAGGGGGTGAGGGCGTTCGACGAGGAGCCCCACGCGGCGGTGTGCGCCCAGGGACCCCGGCCCACCCTGAACCTGGTCGCCCGGGAAAGCGGGGGGGCCCGGGACGCCTCGGTGGAGCTGTGCCGGAGCCCCGAGGTGGTGCTGGACGCGGTGGCCCGGGCCCGGGAGCTCCGGATGCCGACCCGGCACCCGGTGAGCCTGGCCGACGTGGACCCTCGGTACCTGCGGCGGATCCTGCTGGAGACCTATGAGCGGGCGCCCGGGGACTTCGAGACCCTGCTGGGGCTGCCGGGGGTGGGCGCGAAGACCCTGCGGGCCCTGGCCCTCACGGCCGAGCTGGTGTACGGCACCCCCGCGAGCACCCGCGACCCGGCCCGGTTCAGCTTCGCCCACGGGGGCAAGGACCGCACCCCGTTCCCCGTGGACCGGGAGACCTACGACCGCACGATCGACCTGCTGCGCCGGGCGGTGGACCGATCGAGGGTGGACCGATCCGACAAGGTGAAGGCGTTGCGGAGGCTGGCCCGGTTCAGTCGGTGACCACGTCCTCGGCCAGGAAGTCCCGGGGGCGTGCGGAGCCCTTCGTCTCGTGCATCCGGATCCAGGCGTCCACCCGGTGGTCTCCGTACGCCCGTCGCCACGCCACCAGGATCTCGTCCAGGGGGATGTCGGCGTGGGTGCCGTGGAACTCCACGTACTCCATGAACCGCTGGTTCTGCCGGTTGTAGGGCTGGAAGATGGAGTCGTGGCGGCCGTCGAACTCCAGGGGGTCCACGCCGTGCCGGTCGCACAACTCGCGGTTGAACGCCGGCGTGGCCTTGACCCACCGGCCCTCGAGAAAGAGCTCGACCACCCCGTGGTACACGAACAGGTCCGAGCCCAGGTACTCCAGCAGCTGGCGGGTGGCCAGATGGTTCCGCACCGTGGCGAACGACACCCGCGCCGGAATCCCCAGGGCCCGGGCCGCCGCGATCATGACCGAGGCCTTCTGCACGCAGTAGCCCCGGCCCGCCTCGATCACCCGGCTGGCCCGGTAGTGCTCCGGCTTGTAGAACGGGGAGTAGGGGTCGTACCAGAGCCCGTCCCGCACCGCATAGTACAGGGCCACCGCCCGTTCCACGGGGTCGGTGCGGCCCCCCACTGCCTCGCGGGCGAACCCCTGGACCGTGGGGTGATCCGCATCGAGCATCGGGGTGGGGGAGAGGTAGGCCGGGTCGATGGTGTGGGTCATTCGGATTCCCCTGGATGAGGAGGAGTGGGGAGCGTCGGATATCGACGGGGGGCCCGTCCCTTCCTCGGGACCCGTTCCGACGACCTTTGGAAGCCCCATCAGGCCCCTGCGGGGCCCTACAACGGGAAGGGTAACATTCGTTGGCCCGGAGCCATTGTCGGCGGCGGGGCATGGGGCCTGCGGTTCAGGAGCCAGGGGACAGAGTTCAGAGGACAGGCTGCAACGTCGGATGCAAGAGCGTGCCCGTGGTCTTTTCCTGTTTTCGGTCAGCTGAATTCTGGTCCCTGAAACCCATGCCCCCCGACCGTTGGCGCGGTTCGAGAGCCGCCTGGCCGCCTAGTGTTCCGTTTCGCAAAAAACGTATGCAGATTGCGTGGGTGGGGCTGGGGGCTCCGACGAAGCGCGACGGCCGAGCAGCTC
>JAADGT010000183.1 GCA_013152215.1 Deltaproteobacteria bacterium | reverse complement strand
GCCGGCGCCGGGGGCCGGCGCAGCATCTCCCGCCGGGGCCCCCTGGAGGAACGAGACCACCCGGCCGGAGCGCTCCACCTCGGCGGCGAGCCGGTCACGCAACCCCGGCTCCACCACCACGCATCGGGGGTCGGCGTCGCGGAGCCGGTACGCGGTCTCCTCGGGCGCCAGGCGGGCGTTCCAGGGGTTGAACACCGCCCCGAGCCGGCTGGCGGCCAGGAACAGGAACACCACGTGGGGATGATTCCGGTGCAGGCATGCCACCCGGTCCCCCGGCCCGACGCCCAGCGACCGAAGCCATCGGGCGGTCCGGTCCACCTCCTGTTCCAGCCGGGCCCAGGTCCACACCCGGCCCTCGAACTCGAGGCCGGGCTCCTCCGGCCGGCGCGCCGCCCAGGTGGCCACCCACCGGTCGGGAGACATGGCCCGCGCCAGGTCGATCCCACCCCTTCTCACGCCCCCGCCTCCACGAGCTCCAGCAACCCGCCGGACACGGGGTCCTCCACGAACGCGATCCGGCCGTGGAGCCCCGGCCGGGGGAACCCCTGGAGCACGGGCACCCCGTCCCGCCCGAGCGAGGCCAGGCAGCCGTCCAGGTCCTCGACCCGAACGGCCAGATGGTGAACCCCGGGCCTCGGACGGGTGGCACGGGGGTCGATCCCCTCCACCTCCCCGGCGAACCACAGCACCTCCACCCCTCCCCCCAGGTACACCCGAGCCTCGAGCCCGACCTCTGGGATCGATCGGATCACCGGGGGACCGAGGAGCGCGTCGAAGGCGCGGGTCGCCGCTTCCAGGTCCTCCACCACGAACCCCACGTGGTCGAACCGGGCGGGGGGAGCCCCCGCCCGGTTCGACGCCGCCACCGCGCTCAGAGCGGGCTCTCCACGAGCTTGCCGTCGCGGATGCCCAGCCACCCGCTGATCGGCACGAAGCGGCCGCCCTGCACCTCGACCATGAACCCTTGGTCCTGGGCCTGGTGGTCACCCGGGCCGAACGACACCGGCGGGATGATGCCGTTCTCCCAGTTCTGGATCGACTCCAGGGCCTGGATCAGCTTCTCCCGGGTCAGGTCCTTGCCGGCCCGCTTGAGCCCCTCGCAGAACAGCTTGGTGTAGAAGTAGCCGTACAGGTTGTAACGGTTGGGCTCGTGGCCCGGACGGTACTTCTTGAGGATCTTGCGGTACTCCTGCATGGCCGGGGAGTCGTCCCGCACCGGGTCGGGCCACAGGGACAGGCCCCAGACCCCCTCGCCCACGCCGCCCGACAGAATGAGGAACTTCTCGTCGGTGAGCGGCCCCGACGAGATCAGCTTGGTCTTCTTGAGCCCGATCTTGGCGGCCTCCTTGAGGACCTGGGCCCCCGGGCCTGGCACCAGGGCCAGCAGGCAGGCGTCCAGGCCGGCCTGGGCGATCTTGGCCACCTGCGGTGCCACGTCGGTGGCGCCGCGCTTCACGGACTCGGCCGCCGCGATCTTCAGGCCCTTGGCCTCGAGCTCCTTCTTCAGGGTGTTCAGGAAGAACTTCCCGTAGGCGTCGTCCTGGTAGATGATGCCGATCCGCTTGAACCCCTTCTTCTCGACCAGCCACCGGGTCACGATCTGGGTTTGGGTGTCGTAGTACGTGAACGAGGTGAACACGTACTTCTTGCCGTGGAGCCGCGAGCTTCCCTGGAACGGGAACATCAGGGGGACCTTCTTCTGCTCCAGGTACGGCACCACCGCCATCACCGGGGACGTGCCCTGGTTGATCAGGATGCAGAAGACCTGGTCCTGCTCCACCAGCCGCTTCATGTTGGCCACGGCGTCCTGGGGCTTGTACCCGTCGTCGTACCACTTCCACTCGATCTTGCGGCCGTGGATGCCGCCGTTCTGGTTCACGTACTCCAGGTACGCCTCGATGCCGGCGATCTCCTCGGTGCCCGGGAACACCAGGGGACCCGAGAACGACTGGGACGTGCCGATCAGGATCCGGTCGGCCGTCACCCCCACCTCGGCCGCCGCCGGCGCCGCCACGCCCAGAAGAACCGCCGCCAGGGTTGCCAGCCACCACGTCGTTCGCCTCATGAGTGCACCTCCTTTTTTTCCCCGCCCGCTTGGTTGAGGGTTCAGCCCCGGAACCGCTCCAGGGCCGCTTTCCACGCCGCGCTGACTCCTCCCGGCATCAAGATCATGCAGACCACCACGGCGAGCCCGAAGATCAGGGCCTTGAAGTCCTGGAGCACCGCCAGGTACTGGTTGAGCACGGTCAGCAGGGCGGCCCCCACGATCGAACCGCCGATGCTCCCCATGCCCCCCAGGATCACCATGGCCACGAAATCGATCGACAGCTCGATGGAGAACGCATCGGGCGAGATGTACGAGACCACGTAGGCGAACAGCCCGCCCGCCACCCCCGTGTAGAACGCGCTGAGGGCGAAGGCCAGGGTGCGGTAGGCGGCCGTGGAGATGCCCAGGGTCTCGGTCGCCACGTCGCTCTCGCGCAGCGCCAGGAACGCCCGCCCCACCTTGGACCCCGCCAGGTTCTGGGCGGTCCACACGGCCAGCACCGCCGTCCCCAGGACCAGCCAGAACTTCTGGGTGTCCGAGTCCAGGGGGAAACCGAACAGCGAGGGCGCCAGCACGTACATGCCGTCGGCCCCTCCGGTCCAGACGTCCATTTGGAGGATCGCCTCGGTCACCACCACTCCGAACGCCAGGGTGGCCATGGCGATGTAGAACCCGGCCAGCCGAAGCGCCGGCAGCCCGATCGCCACCCCCAGCAGCGCTGCCGCCGCGCCCGCCGCGATCAGGGCGCCCACCGCCCCGACCTGGGGCGCGTGCATGCCTACCAGGGCCGCCACGTAGGCCCCCACCGCCAGGAACCCGGCGTGGCCGGCGCTGATCTGGCCCGTGAACCCCATGAGCAGGTTGAGCCCCACGGCCACGATCACGTAGACCAGCAGCAGGTTCACCACGAACAGCCCCAGGCTCGCCTTCACCCCCCAGAGCACGGCCGCGGCCCCGGTCCACATCGCGATTCTCTGGAACGCCCTCATACCTTCCGGACCTCCCGCTCCCCCAGCAGGCCCTGGGGCCGGGCCACCAACACGGCCAGCACCACCAGGAACGGCACCATGTTCTTGATCTGGGCGGCTAGGTACCCGCCGGCCAGGTTCTCGATCACCCCCAGGGCCATGCCGCCGGCGATGGCCCCTGGAAACGATCCCCAGCCCCCCAGGATGGCCGCGGCGAACGCCGGGATCACCACGGCTCCCATGTGGGTCGAGAGGTTCAGCACCGGTGCGATCAGGGCCCCGGCCAGGGCGCTCAGTCCCGCCGACAGGATCCAGGCGAACGCGTA
>JAADGT010000016.1 GCA_013152215.1 Deltaproteobacteria bacterium | reverse complement strand
CTCCAGGGGCTTGTCGAACTCGGTGTACAGGCGGATCCGGGGCACCCCCAGCACGTGGGCCAGCAGCACCTCGGCGTCCAGCCGGGGGTTGGCCACCCCCCGGCCGGCCAGGTACTCGGCGGTCAGCCGCACCAGTTCGAGGGGGGTTCGGGTCACTGGGTCTCGTGGGCGAGGCTCTCGGCCTGGGCGTGGGCCTGGAGGGCGTCGATCACCGGGTCCAGGCCGCCCTCCAGCACCTCCTGGAGCCGGTACAGGGTCAGGTTGATCCGATGGTCGGTCACCCGGCCCTGGGGGAAGTTGTAGGTGCGGATCCGCTCGCTCCGGTCCCCGCTTCCCACCTGGGCCTTCCGGGCCTGGCTCCGGGCCTGATCGGCCTCCTGCTTGGCCCGCTCGAACAGCCGGGCCTGCAGGATCTTCATGGCCCGGGCCCGGTTCTTGTGCTGGGACTTCTCGTCCTGGCAGGCCACGGTGATGCCCGTGGGCAGGTGGGTGATCCGCACGGCCGACTCGGTGCGGTTCACGTGCTGCCCGCCGGCTCCGCTCGCGCGGAACACCTCGATCTTGAGGTCCTCGGGCCGCACGTCCACGTCCACGTCGTCGGCCTCGGGCAGCACCGCCACGGTCACGGCCGAGGTGTGGATGCGCCCCCCCGACTCGGTCACCGGCACCCGCTGCACCCGGTGCACCCCGCTCTCGAACTTGAGCCGGCTGTAGGCGTTGCGGCCCTCGATCAGGGCGATCACCTCTTTGAAGCCGCCGATCCCCGTGGGGTTGGAGCTCAGCACCTCCACCTTCCAGCCCCGCTCCTCGGCGTACCGGGCGTACATCCGGAACAGCTCGGCCGCGAACAGGGCCGCCTCCTCCCCGCCCGTGCCGGCCCGGATCTCCAGGATCACGTTCTTGCGGTCGAGGGGGTCCTTGGGCGTGAGGAGCTCCCGGAGCCGAGCCTCCACCCGGGACAGCCCGGCCCGGGCCTCCTCCAGGTCCTCGGCGGCCAGGTCGCCCAGCTCCGGGTCGTCCAGGAGCGAGCGGGCCTCCTCCTCGCGGGCCTTCAGATCCCGATACTCCCGGTAGGTCTCCACCACCTCCCGAAGCTCGGCGTGCTCCTGGGCCAGCTTCCGGTACCGGTCGGGGTCCGACAGCACCGCAGGGTCTGAGAGCTCCCGGTTGAGCCCCTCGTACCGGGCCTCCACCCCCTGGAGCCGCTCCAGCCAGGCATCAGCCCCCATGCGCCCCCTCCAGCAGCGGCGCCAGCTCGGCGCGCACCTCGGCCGCTTGGCCGCAGGAGTACTCCCCCTCGGGGCACGCGCCCCGCAGGCACCCGGGCCCCGCGCCCCGGAACAGCCGCGGCGCCACCGGCACCACGGCCCGCAGCATCTCCCGAACCAGGTCCCGGATCTCCCACTGGGCCCGGCGGCACAGCCGCAGGGCGAACACGTGCCGGAGCTCCCGCGCGTTCATGGTGACCACCAGCTTGGTCTCGCAGGCGTTGGGCAGCAGGTACCGCGCGTCTTCGGCCGGCACCCCGGCCTCCACCAGCTCCCGGTACAGCGCCCACACCCCCTCCACCGCCTGGCGGAACCGGGCCGCGCGCTCCGGTTCGTCCGCCACCGTGGGGGGCACCACCACCCGGGGCTCGTCCAGCCGCACGTAGCGCTGGCTCTGCTGGGAGTAGCTGGCCAGCCGGTGCCGCACCAACTGGTGGGAGCAGGCCCGGCTCACGCCCTCGACCCCAAAGGTGAACGAGGCGTGCTCCAGGGCCGAGAAGTGGCCCATGGACACCAGCTTGTCGAGCAGGCTCCCCACCTCGTCGGGGCCCAGGTCGCGGGCCAGCCCCTCGACACCCCGGGCCGAGTAGCACAGCCGCGCGGCCAGGGCCACCGTCCGCTCCGGGTCGGGGGTGTGGCTCAGCAGCCGGACCGAGGCGGCCACGATCGCCCTACTCTTCCTTCTTCTTGTCGAGCCCGTACTTGCGCAGGAACCGCTCCACTCGGCCCGCCGTGTCCACCACCTTCTCCTTGCCCGTGAAGAACGGGTGGCACTGGGAGCAGATCTCGGTGTGGATCTCGGGCTTGGTGGACCGGGTCTCGAAGGTGGCCCCGCACGAGCAGGTGACCACGGCCTTGTCGTAGTTGGGATGGATGCCTTCCTTCATGACGCACACCTCGCTGGGTTGGGATTGGCCTCGGAAACCCGCGACGATACCACCCGCGCGCGGCAAAGGGCAACCCCGCTTGACACTTTGGAGGACCGCCCCCTATACTCCGGCCCCACACCGGCCGGAGTGGTGAAATTGGTAGACGCGCCGGACTCAAAATCCGGTGGGCTTCGCGCCCGTGGGGGTTCGAGTCCCCCCTCCGGCACCAAACGGAAACGGAAGCGGGTTGCGCCGGCGCAACCCGCTTTGCCGTTCGGGCTCCTGCCGAAAGGCCTGCCTTGACCCCATCGCGCTCCCCCATGTTCCGGTTCCTGGCGGTGCTCACCGTGGCGTCCATGGTGGGCCTCCAGGGCTGGCGCACCCTGTTCAACAACTTCGCCGTGGAGGTGGCCGGGCTCGACGGCGGGCACGTGGGGGTGATCCAGTCCGTCCGGGAGATCCCCGGCTTCCTCACGTTCCTGGTGGTCTACGCGCTCCTGGTGGTCCGCGAGCACCGGTTGGCGGCCCTGTCCATCGTGCTTCTGGGGCTGGGGGTCGGAATCACCGGGTTCCTGCCGTCCTACGGCGGGCTGGTGGCCACCACCCTGCTGATGAGCCTGGGGTTCCACTACTACGAGACCGCGAACCAGTCCCTGACCCTCCAGTACTTCGACCGGGACACCTCGCCCCTGGTGTTCGGCCGGCTCCGAGCCGTGGCCGCGGCCTCCAACATCGCGGTGGGCGCCGCCATCTTCGTGCTGGCCCCGTTCCTGGGATACCGGGAGCTCTACCTGGCGGTGGGGGGGCTGGTGCTGCTGGCGGGGGCGTGGGCCCTGACCCGCGACCCGTCCCGGAGGGACCTGCCCCTCCAGCGCAAGGGCATGATCCTGCGGCGACGGTACCTGCTGTACTACGTGCTCACGTTCCTGGCGGGGGCCCGTCGCCAGATCTTCGTGGCCTTCTCGGTGTTCCTGCTCGTGAAGGTGTTCCGGTACACGGTGCGCGAGATCACCGTGCTGTTCCTGCTGAACAACGCGGTCAACTACTTCGTGAGCCCCTGGATCGGACGGGCCATCGTGCGGTTCGGGGAGCGGCGGGTGCTGTCGGTGGAGTACGGCCTGCTGATCTTCATCTTCCTGGGGTACGCGTTCACCGGCTCCCGGTGGGTGGCTGCCGGGCTGTACGTGATCGACCACATCCTGTT
>JAADGT010000240.1 GCA_013152215.1 Deltaproteobacteria bacterium | reverse complement strand
GCCAGGCCAGGCTGTCAACCGGCACGAACCCCATGTCCCCGCCCGATGCGGCCGCCGGCCCCGTCGACACCGCCCGGGCCACGTCCTCGAACGCCTCGCCGGCGAGCACCCGGGCCCGGGCGGCCTCGGCCTCCTCCCGGGTGCGGGCCTGCAGGTGCCGCAGCCGCACCATGTCCGGCTCCCGGAACCGGGCCACGTTCTTCAGGTAGTACTCCCGCAGGGACTCGTCGCTCACGTCCAGCTTGGCCCGGAGCACCCGGCCGGCCAGCTTCATCCGCTGGATCTGGGACCGGATCTCCTGGACGTAGGCATCGAAGTCCACGCCCTGGGCCTTGAGCACCTCGGGCAGCTTCTCGCGCTCGATGCCGTTGCGGTCGCAGATCTCGCAGATGGCCTTCTCCACCTCCTCGTCCGTCACCCGGACCCCGAGCCGCTCGGCCTCGGCCTCGACCAGGGCCTTCTCGATCAGGGAGTCCAGGGCCCGCTTCCGGGCCTCCTCGCCCCGGGCCTCGCCGGTGCGCTCCTTGAAGGCGGCCGCCTCGGCCACCTCGCTCTGGGTGATCACCCTTCCGTTGACCACGGCCGCCACGCCGTCGATCACCACGGCACCCGCGGCCTGCGCCAGCAACAGGAACACCGCGAGAGCGGTCCAGACGGTTCTGAGAATCGACACGTGACACCTCCTCATACAGCCGGATCATTCAGCCGGATCGCTCGTCGTCAGGGGACGCGGGGCGGATGGGGTCGGGCCCCCTGCCGGTGCCGGGTCATACCAAGTTGCGTTCAAAGCTCCAGGACCCCTGAACCGGCTGGGCAAGGGGTCTGCCGGGGCGCCGGGCGCGGCCGTATCAGAGATCAGAATTCAGACGCCAGGGGACAGAGAGAAGAACTACCCCGGCGGGCAATCACAACAGGTGAAGTACTTTTCGGGACTCCTGTCCTCTGCCCACTGAACGCTCTCTCCCGAACCCCTTGTCCAGCCCCCCGAGGGCTCTTCGCGTTCTGAAAGTTCGCTAATTTCTCGAGGGGGTGGGGCTGGGGGCTCCGACGAAGCGCGACGGCCGAGCGGACCGAGCCGAGGCGGCCCCTGCGAGGCCGTTCAGCGAAGGAGGGGCCCCCAGCCCCACCGCCGTAATCCGCATACCTATTTACGAAACGATCCACTAGGGTTAATGCAACTCGGTATCACAGCGGAGCGCCCAGCCGCCCCAGGAACTCCCGGGCCTCGGCGATGACCGCCGGGCCGCTCAGCTGGCCCACCGCGTGGACCACCCGGTTGTCCGGCGTGATCCGGTATGCTCGGGGGTCCTGCTGGACCAGCCCCACGATCCGCTCGGGGTCCACCGCGGGCCGCTCGTCGAACCCCACCACCAGGTTGGCACCCGTATAATCCAACGAAACGGCCCGGAGCGCCAGCAGGCCCAGGCGCAGCTTCATGATCTCGAGCAGGTGGTCCACCGCCAGGGGCACCGGGCCGAACCGGTCGACGATCTCGTAGCGAAGATCGTCGATCTCGTCGGGGCCCCGCACCCGGGTCAGCCTCTCGTACAGCTCCAGGCGCTGGGCCGCATCCGGCACGTAGTCCGCTGGGAAGTGGGCCGGAACCTTGAGCCGGATCTCGGGCTCGGGAGGCCGCTCGGCCGGCTCGCCCTTCAGCCGCCGCACCGCCTGATCCAGGAGCTCGGAGTACAGCTCGAACCCGATCGCCGCGATGTGACCCGACTGGGCCTTGCCCAGCATCTCGCCGGCACCGCGGATCTCCAGGTCGTGGGTGGCCACCCGGAACCCGGCCCCCAGCTCGCTGAACTCCTGGAGCACCTGGAGCCGCTTGCGGGCCTCGGGGGTGAGCTCGGCCTCGGCCGGAACGAGCAGGTAGCAGTAGGCCCGCAGGTTCGACCGACCCACCCGGCCCCGGAGCTGGTACAGATCCGCCAGCCCGAACCGGTCGGCCCGGTCGATGATGATGGTGTTCGCCCGGGGAATGTCAAGGCCCGACTCCACGATGGCCGTGCACACGAACACGTCCACCTCCCCGGCCACGAACGCCTCCATGGCCCGCTCGAGCTCGGCCTCCTTCATCTGACCGTGGCCCAGCCCCACCCGGGCCTCGGGAACGAGCTCCCGCACCCGCTCGACCACCTCGGCGATGGTCTGGACCCGGTTGTGCACGAAGTACACCTGCCCGCCCCGGGCCAGCTCCCGTCGGATCGCCTCGCGCACCAGGTCGTCGTCGTCCCGGGCCACCACCGTGCGCACGGCCAGCCGGTCGGCCGGGGGGGTCTCGATCACCGAGAGGTCCCGCACCCCGGACAAGGACAGGTTCAGGGTCCGGGGAATCGGGGTGGCGGTGAGGGTGAGCACGTCCACCCGGGCCCGCAGCTTCTTGAGCCGCTCCTTCTGGGCCACCCCGAACCGGTGCTCCTCGTCCACCACCACCAGCCCCAGGCTGTGGAACCGCACGTCCCGCTGCAGGAGCCGGTGGGTTCCCACCACGATGTCCACCGAGCCCTTCTCCAACCCTTGGAGCACCTTCTTCTGCTCGGCCGGCGACACGAACCGGCTCAGCATGGCCACGGTGATGGGATGCCCCTCGAACCGACGGCGAAACGTCTGGAAGTGCTGGGCCGCCAGCACGGTGGTGGGCACCAGGATCGCCACCTGGCGGCCGTCGTGCACGGCGCGGAACGCGGCCCGGATCGCCACCTCGGTCTTCCCGTACCCCACGTCACCGCACACCAGCCGGTCCATGGGCCGGTGCCCCGACAGGTCGGCCATCACCGCGTCGATGGCGGCCTGCTGGTCCGGCGTCTCCTCGTAGGGGAAGGTGGACTCGAACTCCCGGTAGGCCAGGTCCGGAGGGGCATACGGCGGCCGCTCGGCCAGCTGCCTGCGGGCGTAGATCTCCAGGAGCTCGTGGGCGACCCTCTCGATCCCCTCCTGGGCCTTGGCCCGGGCCTTCTGCCAGGCGGTGCCGCCCAGCTTGTCCAGCCGGATCGGCCCCTCCCCCGGCGCGCTGTAACGCTGGACCAGCCCGATGCGGGTCACCGGAAGGTAGAGCCGGTCCCCGCCCGCGTACTCCAGGTGGAGGTAGTCGCCCTCCTCCCCGCCCGCCTCCAGGTGGACCAGCCCCCGGTAGAGCCCCACGCCGAAGTCCACGTGCACCACCGGGTCGCCCGGCCTCAGGTCGGCCAGGGTCGAGCGGAACTCCCGGCGCCGGGGCGGGCGCCGGCGCACCTTCTCGCCCAGGATCTCGGTGTCGGTGACGAGCCAAAGCCCCTTGGCCGGGAACCGGAACCCCCGCTCCAGCTCGCCCACGGCCAGGTGCACGCCGCCGTCCGGTTGGGGCTCGGCCGGAAACGGCTC
>JAADGT010000031.1 GCA_013152215.1 Deltaproteobacteria bacterium | reverse complement strand
CCGGCCGTGGCCACGGTGCCCACGGGCGGGGCCGCACCGGACGAGCTGGACCTGGCCGGCCGGTTCGCGCTCCTGCTCGGCCAGGAGGGCGGCGGCCTGGCCCCCGACCTGGCCGGATCGGCCGCCCTGCGGGTCACCCTGCCCATGGAGGGCCGGGTGGAGTCGCTCAACGTGGCCGCGGCCGCGGCCATGATCCTCTACGAGGCCCAACGCCAACGCCGCAAGGCCCTTTCCCCCATTCCAAGGAGTTCCCCATGGCCCAGATCCAGACCCTGACCTTCACCCAGACCCTCACCCACACCGGTGGGTTCCGAGCCGAGGCGCGCGTTCGCGATCTGCCCCCCTACGGCCTGGACGAGCCCAAGGACTTGGGGGGCGAGGACTCGGCACCCTGCCCCATGGACTATCTGCTCACGGCGGTGGGGGGATGCCTCCTGTCGAGCCTGGCCATGTGCCTCCAGAAGAAGCGGGTGGAGGCTCCGGTGTCCATGGACCTGGAGGGCGAGGTCGCCCGCAACGACGAGGGGCTCCTTCGGGTGAGCCGGATCCGGGTGCGCATCCGGGTGGACGCCCGGGAGGAGGACCGACGCAAGGTCGAGGGGTGCTACCAGATCTTCAAGAAGTACTGCATCGTGTCCGCATCGGTGGCCCAGGGGATCCCCCTGGAGACCGAGCTGGTGTTCGGCGGATAGCCGACGTTGTCCCGGTTCGCCCGACGGTTCGATCGATACCGGGAGATCGTCCCCGACTACGAGGCGTTCTGCGAGGCCCACGAGCGACCCGCTCCGGTCCACCTGCGGGTGAACCCGCGCAAGGCCGCCCCGTCCTGGGTGGTCGACCGGCTGGCCCGGGCCGGGGTGCGGGTGCGGCCCGAACCCTGGTACCCCCACCTCCTTCGGGTGGAGGCGGCGCCCGAAGGGTTTGCCTTCGGCGCCACCCTGGTCCACGCCCTGGGGTTCGTGTACATCCAGAGCGCCTCCTCCGCGGTGCCGGCCCTGGCCCTGGGGGCCCGTCCCGGCCACCGGGTGCTGGACCTGTGCGCCGCACCCGGGTCCAAGACCACCCTGCTGGTGCAGGAGATGGACGACCGAGGCTTGGTGGTGGCCAACGAGCCCAACCGCCGCCGGATCAAGTCCTTGGTCACGAACCTGGAGAGGATGGGGGCCGCGTCCGTCCTGGTCACGGCCTACGCCGGCCAGAACTTTCCCAAGCGAGCCCGGTTCGACCGCATCCTGGTGGACGCCCCGTGCTCGGGCGAGGGCACCTGGCGGGGCCCCCGGGCGAAGCCCCGCCGGATCACCCCGGAGTTCCGTGCCGGCCTGGTCCGGCAGCAGACCGGCCTGTTGGAACGGGCCTGGGAACTCTTGGAGCCCGGGGGGATCCTGGTGTACTCCACCTGCACCTACGCCCCGGAGGAGAACGAGGCCGTGGTGGCCGCCCTGGTGGAACGCACCGGCGCCGAGGTGCTGCCCGTGCCGGTGGACGTTCCGGCCCTGCCGGGCCTGACCGCGTGGCAGGAGCGGACCTTCTCCCCCTCGCTCGCCCGGACCGCCCGCCTGTTCCCACACCGGTTCGACTCGGAGGGATTCTTTGTCGCTCGACTGGCTAAGCCCTGAGGACACCCGGCGGGTCACGGCCTACCTGGAGGAACGCTGCGGCATCCCTGCCGAGGCCCTGGCCGGCCTGCGCCTGTTCCGGCGCGGCGGCTACGTCTGCGCCCTACGGGAGGAGGCCGCGGCCGCGGCCGAGACGCTCCAGCTCGCGGGGGGCGGGCTGCGCTTGGTCAAGGAGATGGGACCCGGCCGGTACAAGCCCGCCACCCGGGGGATGCAGGTGCTGGCGGCCCGGGACGGGACGGGGATCGATCTGACCGAGGCAGAGCTCCGGGGCCTGCTCCAGGGCCAGACCCTCTCCACCTCCCTGCCCGGCAGGGGGTTCGTGCTGCTCCGGTGGGAGGGCACCGTGGTGGGGGTGGGGCTTCTGCGCGAGGGCCGGCTGGTGGGGCAGCTGCCCCGCACCGTGACCGAGCACCTGCGCCTCGGAGGAGACCGTCCCCTGGTGTGACCCCTGCTCAAGGTTCCCGGGGACCCAACCGACAAGGTTAGGGAGCGGGGGTGCCCGGTCGCCCGGCTCTTCGGCAGGTCCCTTGCCCCTCCGATCCGGGAGCGGTAGCGTCTGGTTAACCGCCGGGTTAACAACTCACAAGGGGAAGTGGCCCATGGATCGACCCGCACCGGTCCTCGTGGAGATCACCGAACGGCTCGAACGTCTGCCTCCCATGCCCCAGACCGTGTCCGAGGTCATGCAGATGAGCCGCTCGGAGGACTTTGCCGTGGGCGACCTGGCCCAGGTGGTTTGCAAGGACCCCACCCTGGCCGCCCGCGTGCTCAAGCTGTGCAACTCGGGCTTCTACGGGCTGGGCAAGGAGGTCACCAGCATCCAGCGGGCGGTGGTTCTGCTGGGGTTCGAGATGACCAAGAACCTGGTCCTCTCCAGCTTCGTCCACTCGGTGATCCAGGGCGACTTCGAGGCCTATGCCCAGACCTCGGACGGGCTGTGGGAGCACAGCTTCGGCTCGGCCACCGCCTGCCTGGCCCTGGCCGAGAACACCGCCCCGGACCTGGTGGAGGTGGCCTACACCGCAGGGCTGCTCCACGACATCGGCAAAGTGGTCCTGGCGTCCCTGCTGGCCGAGCGGTTCCAAGAGGTGATCGAACGGGTGAAGACCCGGAGGATCCCGTTTCCCCAGGCCGAGCACGAGGTGCTCGGCACCGACCACGCCGAGGTGGGGGCCCTGGTGGCCGAACGGTGGAACTTGGCCCCGGTGCTCCGGGAGGTGATCCGCTCCCACCACCACCGGGACGTGGAGGTGTCCGAGCCCCGGTTGGCCGCGTTGGTACGCCTGGCCGACGGGGTGTGCGGCATCCTGGGGGTGGGGGCCGGGTTCGACGCCACCGACGCCGACCTGGACGATCGGGACCTCGCCCTGGTGGGGCTCGACGGCGACAAGCTCCAGCCGGTTCTCGACCAGGTGATGGCCCGGGTCATGGATGTGCGCGGGTTCCGGTTGTTCTAGGCGGGGGCGCCATGGAGAAGATCATCTGTATCGGTGGCAGCACGGGGGCCCCGGCCGGGCTCACCGATCTCCTGGCGAGGCTGCCGGCCGACCTGCCGGCGGCGGTGCTGGTGGCCCTCCACATGCCCGCGTACATGACCGAGGGCTTCGTCCAGACCCTCGAGCGTCGGGTGGCCCTGCGGGTGGTCGTGGCCGAGAACGGCGTCCGGCCCGAGCCTGGCTGCGTGTACGTGGGCCCCGGCGGGCTCCACCTGGGCCTGTCGCCCGCCGGTCGGATCGTGGTGAGCCC
>JAADGT010000268.1 GCA_013152215.1 Deltaproteobacteria bacterium | reverse complement strand
AGCTGGAGGCGCTGGCGGCGCTCCGGGTGGCCGGCCGGCCCCTGGCGCTGCCCCTGTGGGTGGGCGACGGGTCCGCAGGGCCCCCTGTCGAGATCGTGTCCGTGCCCCCGCCGTCCCGCGAGGACCTGCGGGCGTTCCTGTTCCACCGTCTGGCCGCGGTGGGCGGACCGGATCTCATTCCTCTCCCCTGGATCGATCGGATCGCCTCCCAGGCCGGGGGGTTCGGCGATGCCCTGCGCCTGGGCCGGAAGGCCCTCCGCACCCTCGCGTTCGGGAGGGGCTTGGAGGAGGCGAATCCCCCAGAACCGGTCGTTCTCGACCCGGGTTCCGTGGACGAGGTGGAGGAGCTGCTGTCGGCTCTGGAGCCCGAGGAACCGGTCCCCTGAGACGGGTTTCCGCCCCAGGAGGGCTTTTGACTCTCCCACGGTCGGGTGTTAGCATGACCGGTCCGGCGGAGTCCGGGGGCCTTGGGCCTCCGACTCCGGGCCGCCGGCCGACCCTCCCCCTCCGCCGTGGCCGTTCCCCGAGAGGATCCCAACGACCCCCACCCCCGCCGCCCCCGGCGGCGGCCGGAGCCAGATCATGTTCCAAACCGTACTGACCAAGATCTTCGGAAGCAAGAACGACCGGGAGCTCAAGCGCATCCGCCCCACGGTGGAGCGGATCAACGAGCTCGAGCCCCGGTTCCAGGCCCTCAGCGACGACGAGCTCAAGGCCATGACCCCCCGGTTCAAGGAGCGCCTCGAGGCCGGCGAGCCCCTGGACGACCTGCTGCCCGAGGCGTTCGCCACGGTGCGCGAGGCGGCACGCCGGGTGCTGGGCATGCGCCACTTCGACGTGCAGCTGATCGGAGGGGTGGTGCTCCACGAGGGCAAGATCGCCGAGATGAAGACCGGTGAGGGGAAGACCCTGGTGGCCACCCTGCCCGTGTACCTGAACGCCCTGACCGGCCGGGGGGTCCACGTGGTCACGGTGAACGACTACCTGGCCCGCCGCGACGCCGAGTGGATGGGCGAGGTGTACCGGTTTCTGGGGATGAGCGTGGGCATCGTCGTCCACGGCCTCAACGACGCCGAGCGCCGCGAGGCCTATGCCGCCGACATCACCTACGGCACCAACAACGAGTTCGGGTTCGACTACCTGCGCGACAACATGAAGTTCCGGCTCGAGGACTACGTGCAGCGCGAGTTCCACTACGCCATCGTGGACGAGGTGGACTCCATCCTGATCGACGAGGCCCGCACCCCGCTGATCATCTCGGGCCCGTCCGAGGACTCCACCGAGAAGTACTACGTGATCGACAAGATCATCCCCCACCTGCGCAAGGCCCACGCCGAGGACGGCAGCGACGGCGACTACACGGTGGACGAGAAGCTCAAGCAGGTGATCCTGACCGAGCAGGGCGTCACCAAGGTGGAGAAGCTCCTGGGAATCGAGAACCTGTACGACCCCCGGGAGATCGAGACCCTCCACCATGTGAACCAGGCCCTGAGGGCCCACGTGATGTTCAAGCGCGACGTGGACTACGTGGTCAAGGACGGCAAGGTCATCATCGTGGACGAGTTCACCGGCCGCCTCATGCCCGGCCGGCGTTGGAGCGACGGCCTCCACCAGGCCATCGAGGCCAAGGAGGGGGTGAAGATCGAGAGCGAGAACCAGACCCTGGCCACGGTCACGTTCCAGAACTACTTCCGCATGTACGAGAAGCTGGCCGGCATGACCGGCACCGCCGACACCGAGGCCGTGGAGTTCCGGGAGATCTACGACCTGGACGTGGTGGTGATCCCCACGAACAAGCCGATGATCCGCCAGGACCACGGCGACGTGGTCTACCGCACCAAGAAGGAGAAGTTCGAGGCCGTGGTGGCCGAGATCGAGGAGTGCCACCGCCGGGGGCAGCCGGTGCTGGTGGGCACGATCTCGATCGAGGACTCGGAGAAGCTCTCGCGCATGCTCAAGCGCCGGGGCGTTCCCCACCACGTGCTCAACGCCAAGTACCACGAGAAAGAGGCCGAGATCGTGGCCCAAGCCGGCCGCAAGGGCGCGGTCACCATCTCCACGAACATGGCGGGCCGGGGCACCGACATCATGCTCGGCGGCAACCCCGCCTTCCTGGCCCGGGCCGAGGCCGACCCGAACGAGGACCCCGAGGGGTACGAGGCCGCTCTGGAGAAGTACAAGGAGATCTGCGCCCGCGAGAAGGAGGAGGTGATCGCCCTCGGGGGGCTGCACATCATCGGCACCGAGCGCCACGAGAGCCGGCGGATCGACAACCAGCTGCGGGGCCGAGCCGGCCGGCAGGGGGACCCTGGGTCGAGCCGGTTCTACGTGAGCCTCGAGGACGACCTGATGCGGATCTTCGGGTCGGAGCGGATCTCGGGGCTGCTGGCCAAGCTGGGGCTCCAGGAGGGCGAGGACATCCAGCACCCCTGGATCACCAAGGCCATCGAGAACGCCCAGAAGAAGGTCGAGGCCCACAACTTCGACATCCGCAAACACCTCCTGGAGTACGACGACGTCATGAACAAGCAGCGGGAGGCCATCTACCGGTGGCGTCGGGAGGTCCTGGGGGCCGAGGACCTGACCGACGAGATCAGGGAGATGGCCGAGGCCGTGGCCGAGGGGCTCGTGGCCGACCGGTGTCCGGCCGAGGAGCCCCCCGAGAAGTGGGACCTCCAGGGGCTGCGGGAGCTCCTGTTCAAACAGTTCCACATCCAGCTCGAGCCCTCCGACGAGGAGCTGCGGCAGATGGGGGATCAGCTCTCCGGGTTCGTGGTGGAGCGGGTGCTCCAACGCTACGAGCAGAAGCTCGAGGAGTTCGGGCCCGACATGGCGGCCCGGCTCCAGAAGTACATCCTGCTCCAGTCCATCGACGCCCACTGGAAGGACCATCTCCTGAGCATGGACCACCTGAAGGAGGGGGTGGGTCTCCGGGGCTACGCCCAGGAGAACCCCCTGGTCGTGTACAAAAAGGAGGGGTATGAGCTGTTCATGTCGATGCGGGACCGCATCGAGGAGGACGTGCTCCAGAAGCTGTTCCTGATCCAAGTGGTGCGCGAGGAGGAGGCCCAGGAGCTGGAGCAGCCCTCCCGGCCGACCCGCATGGTCCTGTCCCACGGCTCCCGGCCGGCCCCGGCCAAGGGGCCGGTGCGGCGCGAGGGGCCGCGGGTGGGGCGCAACGACCCGTGCCCGTGCGGCAGCGGCAAGAAGTACAAGAAGTGCTGCGGGGCCGTGTCGGCCCAGGCAGGGGCGGCATGATCCCCAGGGGATTTCGGTTCGGAGCGGCCAAGGCCGGGGTCAAGGGGCCTGGTCGGCTGGACATGGGGCTCTTGTGGTGCGAGACCCCGGCCTCTGCGGCCGGGGTCTTCACCCGTAACCGGGTGGTG
>JAADGT010000186.1 GCA_013152215.1 Deltaproteobacteria bacterium | reverse complement strand
CCTGGGGGACCCTGAGCGAGATCGCCCTAGCGCGCAAGTGCGGCCGGCCGGTGGTGGCGGTGGGCGCGTGGCGGCACCTGGAAGGGGTCCGGGTGGTGGAGGGCCCCGAGGAGGCGGTGGAGCTGGCCGTGTCCCTGGCGAGGCGCCGGCCCGACGCGCGCACCCCTGCCGATGCCGAGCCGGCCCCGGTCCGAGGCCCATGGGACGAAGGCGCATCGTAACCCTCGTGGCGTGCCTGGGGGTGGCGGCGGCCGTGGGGGGCTGCGGCACCCCTTACGCCCTACGCCACAGGGTGGGGCCCGGAGAGACCTTGGCCGCGGTCGCGGCCCGGTACGGCGTGAGCGAGGAGGAGATCCGTCGGTTCAACCACCTGAGGCCCAAGGACCGGGTGCGGCCGGGGGATGTCCTGTTCGTCCCGGCCGGGGGACGTCCCTCGGCCGAAGCCCGCCGGAAGAGGCCGGCGAAGCCCTCGCGCCCCGAGCCGCCCGGGCGGGTCGCACCCGTGCCGAAGCCTCGTTCCCAAAGCACCGGGCCCGGGTGGCCGGTGGACGGGAAGATCGTGCGCGGGTTCGCGCCCGAGCGGGGAAGCCGGGGGGTGGACCTGGCCGTGCCCCGGGGAACGCCGGTGCGGGCGGTTCGGGCCGGAGAGGTGGCCTACGCCGGCACCCCCGCGCCCGCCTACGGCGGGCTGGTGGTGCTCCGGCACCCGGGGGGCGTGTACACCGTGTACGGCAACCTGGACTCCGTGGGGGTGAAGCGCGGAGAGACCGTGGAGCGCGGGCGGGTGCTGGGGACCTCGGGGCCGGCCCGGAGGGGGCTGGGCCCCCACGTACACTTCGAGGTGCGCCGGGGCGAGGAGCCCGTGGACCCCCGGGCGTTCGTCTCCGGGGGCTGACCCCGGCTTTCCCCGCTCGCGCATTTCCCGCTACCATGGGAGAGAAGCCGGCCCCGTGGAGCGGTGGCCTTTGGCGGCGAACGGCCCCTCTGGCGACCCAGTTCGAGGACCCCATGCACGATCGTCGGGACGGTGCGGACCGAAGGAAGGCGGCGAGGCGCTACACGCCCAGCACGATCTCCATCTACCTGTCGGAGATCCGGCAGACCCGTCTGCTCACCCCCGACGAGGAGAAGGAGCTGGCGGGCCGGGTTCAGGCCGGCGACCCGGGGGCCCGTCAGAGAATGATCGAGTGCAACCTGCGGCTGGTGGTCACCATCGCCAAGCGGTACGTGAACCGGGGGCTGCCGCTGCTGGACCTGATCGAGGAGGGGAACCTGGGGCTCATCCGGGCCGTGGAGCGGTTCCGCCCCGACAAGGGGTGCCGGTTCTCCACCTACGCCACCTGGTGGATCCGCCAGTCCATCGAGCGGGCCCTGGTGAACCAGTCCGACACGGTGCGGCTGCCGGTCCACGTGGCCGAGGAGATCAACCGCCTGCGCCGGGCCGCCGAGGAGATCCGGGGCAAGGAAGGCACCGAGCCGGACGAGGAGGCCCTGGCCCAGAAGATCGACCGGGACCTCGAGCACGTGCGGCGGCTGATGCGGCTGGCCCGACGCACCTTCAGCCTGGACCAGCCCCTCGGCACCGACGAGGACTACACCCTCCAGGACGTGATCGAGGACCCCTCGGCCCAGGATCCCGAGGAGATGGTCCTCGAAGACGACCGGCTCCGGGTGCTGGAGCGGTGGCTCCAGGAGCTGCGTCCCCGGGAGCGCCGGGTCCTGGAGCTTCGGTACGGCCTGGGCGACGAAGCTCCCCAGACCCTGGAGCAGATCGGCCGTGAGTTCGGCGTGACCCGGGAGAGGATCCGGCAGATCGAGATGAACGCGCTCAAGAAGCTCCGCCGGATGGCGGCCCGGGCCCGGGTCCCGTTCGGCGAGCTGTACTGAGCCCCACCCGTGAACGAGGAGCGCGCCGTGGTGGAAGAACTCAAGAAAAAGATCCGGGACATCGAGGATTTCCCCAAGCCGGGCATCGTGTTCAAGGACATCACCACCCTCCTGCGGGACGCCTCGAGTTTCAACCGGGCGGTGGACCTGCTGGGGCACCGCTACCTGGACCAGCCCATCGACCTGGTGGTGGGCATCGAGGCCCGGGGGTTCGTAGTGGGGGCGGCCTTGGCCTACAAGCTCAACAAGGGCGTGATCCTGGTGCGCAAGCCGGGCAAGCTCCCCTACAAGACCCACTCGGTGAGCTACGAGCTGGAGTACGGCTCGGACACCCTCGAGATCCACCAGGACGCCATCGAGCCGGGTCAGCGGGTGCTCATCGCCGACGACGTGCTGGCCACCGGCGGTACGGTGCGGGCCGTGGTGGACCTGGTGCGCAAGACGGGCGGCGAGGTGGTGGAGTGCGCGTTCCTGGCGGAGCTCACCTTCCTCAAAGGGCGAGACCGGCTCCAGGACGTGCCGATCCACAGCCTGATCCAGTTCTGATACCGAGTTGCGTTCAAACCGATAGCCCTCGGTGGCGGGGCAAGGGACCTGCATCTCAGGAATCAGGAGTCGGTGGACAGAAGACCGGGGAAAACCGCTCCGGCAGTTCTCCTGTCTACTGTCCTCTGAATTCTGGCCCCTGATACGGCCGCGCCCGACAGGTCCCTTGCCCCTCTGTGCAGAGGCCAATACCTCCGAATGCGACTTGGTATGAGGGCGGAGACGCTGGAACGCCTGCGCGGGGTGGGACGAGGGGCCCCCAGTCCCCCCATCGGGGCCCACGTGTCGGTGGCGGGCGGACCCGTGGCCGCGTGGAAGCGCACGGTGCGGCTGGGGGCCGAGGCGGCCCAGGTGTTTCCCGGCAGCCCCCGGTCGTGGGAGAGCCCGTGGCCCGGGGAGGATGCGCTCGCCGAGGCCGGCGAGGCGTTCCGGCGCTCGGGCATCCCGGTGTTCGTGCACGCCATCTACCTGGTGAACCCCGCCTCCGACGACCCGGAGGTGCGCCGGAACTCCGTGGCCGCCCTGTCCCGGAGCCTGGAGTACGCGGCCCGGCTCGGGGCCCGAGGGCTCGTGGTCCACGTGGGGCACGGCCGGGGAGCAGACCGGGGGGTGGCCTTGGAACGGGTGCGGGGCACCCTGGAGAGGGCGCGGGAGCGGGCAGAGCGGGCCGTGCCCTACCTCCTCGAGACCAGCGCCGGGGGAAAAGGCTCGGTAGGCTCCTGCCTCGAGGACCTGGTGGACCTGGCGCGGGGGCTGGGCCACGACACTCTGATCTGCGCCGACACCGCCCACCTGTTCGCGGCCCGCGTGCCGGTTCATACCGCCCGCGGCCTCGACGGGTGGCTGTCGGCGGTGGAGGCGGCGCTCGGGCCCGGCGCCGTGGGGCTCGTCCACCTCAACGACTCCAAGACCCCCTTCGGATCGGGGCGAGACCGCCACGAGAACCTCGGCCGGCGGCCGGTCCCTGGCCCGTTGGGTGCGTCACCCGGCCCTTCGAACCGTCCCCTTCGTCATCGAGACCCCCGGCTTCAACCGCCAGGGCCCCGACCGTCAAAACCTAGCCCGGGCCCGCCGCTACCGCCGCGGCCCCCGGCGCTGAGGCCTGTCCCGCCGGAGCCTCAGGAGCCTGGGTCGAACGTGGTGGCCCAGAGTGCCGTGCCTCCCTCCACCCAGAAGACGGTCATGGTCCCGTCTGCTCCTGTGGCGATCTCAAGGTCGGACACCGACGAGGCGGTGACCCGAATCCAGCCGGGCTCCCCCCACCCTGTCGCAGGATCGTACCTCACGGCCCTGACTCCGCCTGAGACGACCCATGCGGCCACGGCCGAGCCGTCAGGGGCCATGGCCACCGCCAAGGCCCCCGTGGCAGGCGTGTCGGGGTTCAAGGTTGTTGGTGAGCTCCAGGCAGCGCCGGAGGCGTGGTAGGCTCCGATCACCGAGGCGCCTTGCTGCCACAACGCAACGGCGTTGCCCTGGCCGTCAGAGGCGATTCGAGGGGAGGACGCTGGGTCTTCCCCCGAATCAAGGGGGTGAGGGGATTCCCATCCGCTGGTGGGGCTGTATGCTGCCGTCCACACCCTTCCGCCCTGAAGCCACAGGCAAAAGGCGGTACCCTCGTCTTGCATTTGCAGAGAGGGGCTTGATACCGGATCGGTCCCGCCGGCATCGATCCGGACGGCCGAGGACCAAGCAGGTGGTGACTCACTGATCACGTTCGTGCTGGACCACAGCTGTCCGTCGAGGATCCACACCACCACCACCCGATTGTAGACGTCCACCCCGACTTGAGGGGCAGAACTCTCCCCTTCGCCCGGATCCAGCTCCGGAAGCACTCCCCAGCTGTTGGCTGGTTTGGCGTAACCGCGCACGAAGACACTCCCCCCAGACTCCCACGCCAGGGCTCCGTAACCGCCGTCGTTCAGAGCCAGGGTCACGGAAGACGGGGCCGCCCCCGTCAGATCGACCGTCTCAGGAGGTGCCCACGGTTCTCCCGGCGAACGCCGTGACCACCGAACGGCCTCGCCCTCCGGCCACACGGCGATCAGCATTCCGGTTTCGTCCACCGCCAGGGCCGGACGCCCTGGATTCCCGGTGCCGTCGTCGAGGCGTACCGGTTCGGTCCAGCCATCGGCGGGGCTATGTTCAGAAAACCAGACTCCTTCGGTGTCCTCCCACGCCGCGAGCGTCTCTCCGCTTGCCGGTGTGGCCGCGTCCGGTACGGAAGGGGTTTCGGTGCCCTCAACCACGGGTTCTCCCAAAGACCACCCGGCGGCTAAAGGCGCGGTGATCACCACCTCGTCCGGCTGGCTCTCCAGGTCGCCGTCGCTGACCACGAGGCGGAGCACGTAGGAGCCGTCCACGTCGGCGGTGAAGGAGGGGCGCGCGTCAGCAGGGTCGGAGAGGGCAGCGGAGCTGCCCTGGGGGCGGGAGACGAAGCTCCAGGCGTAGGAGATCGAGTCGCCGTTGGGGTCGGAGCTGCCGGAGCCGTCGAGGGTGACGGCGGCCCCGGTCTCGACGCTCCGGTCGGTGCCGGCGTCGGCCATGGGGGCGGCGTTGGCTGTGGAAGCGGTGATCACCACCTCGTCCGGCTGGCTCTCCAGGTCGCCGTCGCTGACCACGAGGCGGAGCACGTAGGAGCCGTCCACGTCGGCGGTGA
>JAADGT010000244.1 GCA_013152215.1 Deltaproteobacteria bacterium | reverse complement strand
GTTCCGGCTCCGGCTTGGGCTGGGGTGCGGTTTCGGCGGGCTCCTTCTTCGCCTCGGGCTCCGGCGCCTTCCGGGCCTCCTCGGCCCGGCGTTGGGCCAGGAGCTGCTGCTGGATCCGGGTGCGTTCCTGGGGGGCCTCGTAAATCAGCTTCGCGAACCGGCGGCTCACCGCCTCGGGCTTGGGGGCGGGGGGCACGGGCACCGTACCCAGGCGCAGGCACAGGAGGGCCAACACCCCGTACAGGGACCACGAGAACAGGGCGAACGGCCACTCCTCCCGGCTCAGCAGCCCCCGGCGGAACCGGCGGGGCACCCCGCCCAACCGAACCACGGGCTCCAGCCGGGGCGGAGGCCCGAACGAAAACTCGATCCGGAGGCCCCGGACCTCCACCGTGCCCTCCATGGCCGGGGTCAGGCCGAACCACCGGCGGCGGCGCCCCCCCTGCAGGAGCCCCAGGGCCTCCAGGTCCTCCACGGCCAACACCGACCGGCCCGTGCGGATCTCGCCGGTCATGCCGGGCCGCACCACCAGCCGCGGGCCCGGCAGGAACAGGTCTTCCCAACGGTCCACCCCGGGCACGGGGTAGGCGAACTCGATCCCCACGCTGGGCCCCCATCGGACCCGGCCCGTGGGGGCGACCACCTGCCCCACCCGGCGGTCGCCCCGCCAGAATCGCACCCACAGCACCCGGCGGGCGGTGGGGGCACCCGGCTTCGGGTTGGCCAGCCCCATCTACTCCTCCTGAAACACGGCCAGCGACTGGTTCACGTACCCGGCCTGGCCCGCGGTGTAGATGACCTTCTTGAGCAGCCGGAACGGGATCTCCCGGTCGCCCTGAAGCACGATCTCACCGGTGAACACCACCGAGGGGTTCTTTGCCGCGATCTCCTTGACCCTCGCGGCCCGCTCCTCCAGGGCCCGGAGCAGCGGGGGGATCGCCATCTCGTCCGAGGCCAGGTACGGCGTCACGTCCTCCACCAGCAGCTCGCCGTCCAGGTACAGGGCCCGGTTGTTGAACCCCACGCTCACCGCCCGGGCCACCTCGAGGCTGGCCGTGGAGGTGGGCAGCCGGATCGCCTCGGCGATGTTGATCAGGTGGCCCTCGGTGGAGTAGCTCTTCAGCAGGAACACCAGCAGGATCGTGAACACGTCGATCATCGACGTGATCTGCAGGGTCATCTCCCGGGGCCGGCGCCGAAAGTGCTTCTTGCGCTTGGTGGGCGAGAACGGCACGGCTCACTCCTCGGCCGGGGCCTGGACTCGGTCGGCCAGGGACACGTCCGGGAAGTGGGGCCGGGCCCGGTCCATGGCGTGCACGATGTCCTCGTAGCGCACCGCGTCCTCCACCAGCAGCACCAGGGCCTCCTGGCCGGGGAACGACCTCTTCACCCGGGCCAGGGCCGCGGCCAGGGCCGCGAAGTCGTACCCCCCCTCGGCCGCCAGGGGCACCCGTTCCAGCGTCTCGTCCCCCGAAGTCAGCACGAACCCTTCGTCGGTCATGGCCACCGTGACCGACCGGGCCAGCTCCTCGGGGGTCGGCTCCTCCAGGTACCGGACCTCGTCGGCGCTGGGCAGGCTCATGGAGATAGAGGCCACCTTCTGGAACACCGCGGTCTGGAGCAGCATGGGCACGAGCACCACGAGCAGGCTCATCACCGGGATGAGCTTGAGCTCCACGTCCGCGTGCACCCGGTGGCGCCGCTTGCTGGGCCGCATGCCGGGCATCCGTCAGCCCCCCTTCCGGGCAATGGTCAGCAGGTTGATCAGCTTCACCGAGTACTCGTCGATCTCGTCCACGATCTTCGCTGCCTTCGACTGGAGGAACGCGTAGAACACCATGCACGGGATCGCCACCAGCAGCCCATAGGCCGTGGTGTTCATCGCCATGGAGATGCCCCGGGCGAGCATCGCCGCCTTTTGGGACGGGTCGGCCCCGGCCACGGCCTGGAACGCCTGCATCAGGCCCAGGATCGTGCCCAGCAGCCCCAGCAGGGTGGCCACGTTCGCGATCATCGACAGGTAGTGGATCCGCTTCTCGATCTTGGGGATCACGGCCAGGGCCTCCTCGTCCACGGCGTTCTGCACCGCCCGTTCCGTGCCCCCAGCGTCGAGGGCGGCCTCGATGCCGGCCCGTAGGATCCGGGGCAGAGGCGCGTCGCCGCACAGGTCGCGGGCCGCCTCCAGGTCCCCGGCCTCGATCAGGCGCCTCAGCTCGCCGTAGAACTTCCGGCCGTCCACGTTGAACCGCACCAGAAGCCAATACAGGCGCTCCAGGATCACCGCCACCCCGAACCCCAGGGCGCCCGTGATGGCGTACATGAACACCCCTCCCTCCTGAAACGCCCTGGCCAAACCTTCCCACATGCGCGTACCTCCGGAGTTTGTATCGTTCGTCGTTCGTCGTTGGTCGAGGGCCGTTGGGACGCTGGGACGTTAGGACGTTGGGACGAGGGCGGGCAGCAACGCCGTCCGCACGCCTCCCCGTCACCCATGGCCCGCTACGCGGGCCGCTGGAAAGCTAGAAAACTGGGAAGCTAGAAAGCCTCCTAGCCTCCTAGCGTTCCAGGCTCCCAGCCGACGCCAAGCGTCGATACCCGTCACGCGTTACCCGTCACGCGTCACGGCCTTTCCGCCTCCTAGCCTTCCAACGTCCCAACGTCCTAACGTCCCAACGTTCCTTCCCGCCTCCCCCTCCGGCAGCAGGGGCTCCAGGATCTCGGGGCGGAAGTCCCGGGTGCGGGGGCCCAGGTCCAGGGGGGTGGGCCGCCGGGGGATCACGTAGAACACCCCGGGACGCTCCACCTCGCCCCGGATCTCCACCTCCTGCATCCGGATCTCCGGCGGGGTCTTGGGCCGCTCCTCGGCCCGGCCCCCCGGGGCCCACAGCACGCACCCCAGCAGCGCGAACACCACCCACCTCACCGGGACTCCCCCCTCTTCCGGGCCGCCGCCTTGCGCCACCGGGCCACGTCCCGGTCGGCCGGGGACAGCTCCAGGTACCGGTCGTACACCTGGATCGCGTCGGCCAGTCGACCCAGGTACTTTTCGTAGCAGATGCCCAGGTTTTTGAGGGCCGGCAGGTAGCCCGGCCGGACCTCCAAGGCCTTCTGATACGCCTCGGCCGCCTCCGCATACCTGCCCTGGGACCGAAGGGCCAGGCCCAGGTCGTTCCAGGCCTCGGGCCGTTCGGGCTCCCGCTCGATGGCCTCCCGGAGCACGGCCTCCGCCTCGGCCGCCTCCCCCTGGCCCAGGAGCACCACGGCCAGGTTCACCCGGGCCGCGTACCGCTCCGGGTCCAGGCGAAGCGCCTCCTCGTACGCGGCCCTGGCCTCGGCCCCGAGCCCCTGCTCCCTGGCCACGTCCCCCCGCAGGCCCCACGCCTCCGGGTCCCGGGGCCACCGTGCCACGGCCGCCT
>JAADGT010000229.1 GCA_013152215.1 Deltaproteobacteria bacterium | reverse complement strand
TCACGCGCCGCAGCGGACCGCGCCGAGGCGGCCCCTGCGAGGCCGTTCAGCGAAGGAGGGGCCCCCAGCCCCACCCCCTGGGAAAACCACGGGATTTCGGAAACGCTACACTAGTGTTCCGTGTTTCCGAAACACGACACTAGCCTAGTTCCCGGCAACGCTCCGTGGCCGCGGCCACCGCCTCGATCAGGGCGGAGCGAAGGCCCCGGGCCTCGAGCTCCCGCAGCCCCGCCGCCGTCGTGCCCCCGGGGGAGGTAACCCGGTCTCGGAGCTCCGCCGGATGCTCGGAGCTCTCCAAGGCCAACTTCGCGGTCCCCAGCACGGTCTGCACGGCCAAGTGGCGCGCCAGCGGCCGGGGAAGCCCCATCAGTACCCCGCCGTCGGCCAGGGCCTCGATCACCGCGAACACGTACGCCGGCCCGCTGCCGCTCAGGCCCGTCACGGTGTCGAGGAGCTCCTCCTTGTCCACCGCATGGACGGTGCCGACCGCTCCCAGAAGCGCCTCCACCCACCCGCGGTGCTCCGCCGTGACGAACCGGTTCGCACAGTACACGCTGGCGCCGCACCCGACCAGGGCCGGGGTGTTCGGCATCACCCGCACCACCGGCGTCCCCGCCGCCAGCCCTCGCTCCAGCCGGGCCAGGGTGACGCCGGCGCACACGCTCACCACCAGGGGAGAGCCGCCGGCCGATCGGATCCCTTCCAAGGCCGGGTCCAGGTCCTGGGGCTTCACAGCCAGAACCACGATCCCGGCGCCGTCGCACGCCCGGGCCGGGTCCGCGGCGACCCGGATCGCGTACCGCTGGGACACCTCGCTCGCGCGGGCCTCGACCCTCTCGGCCCCCACCAGGTGCTCCGGCGTGACGGCCCCGGCACTGAGGAGCCCTCGGACCAAGGCCTCGCCCATATTGCCGACCCCGACCACCGCGATGCGTGGCAGTGCTGACATGGCTACGTCCTTTTCGGTAACTTTGGGCCTTCGGCCCGCTAGGATGCTAGGACGCTGGGAGGCTAGGAGGCTGGGAAACCTCACTGCTTTCCAGCGTTCCAAGCATGACCACGCCCCTTTGGCGTCACCTCACGGTCTCGGGGGGCATGGGGATCAGGGGTCAGAGGACAGATGTCAGTGGACGGGTCGTGGTCCCACGACGCCGCTTTGGCCACAGTGTCTTTGCCCTTTTTTCTGGCTTCTGTCCCCCGAATTCTGGCTCCTGAAGCCCATGCCCCGCCGCCGAAACTCCGGTGCGGGCGGTGCAAGAAGTTCCTGTTTCCCTAACGGGCCGCCTCGCCGTCCACCGGAGCTTCCCAGGAACTTCGGCCCGCTGGGCTTACCCCCGCTCCCCGAAGATCGCCGTTCCCACGCGCACCATGGTGGCGCCTTCCTCGATGGCCACCGGGAAGTCGTGACTCATTCCCATGCTCAGGTGCTCCAGCCGCACCCCCGGGGGCGCCCCGGCCTGGAGGCGGTCCCGCAGCTCGCGCAGGGTCCGGAAGTACGGGCGCACCTCCTCGGGGTCGGTGCGGTACGGGGGGATCGTCATGAGCCCCCGGATCCGCAGGTGGGGCCAGTCGCCCGCCCGGCCGAGCAGAGCCTGGGCCCCTTCGGCGTCGGTGCCCGACTTGGTGGCCTCGCCGCCCACGTTCACCTGGATCAATACGTCTACCGCCCGGTTGCGGGCCGCGGCCGCCTTCTCGAGCGCATCCCCCAGGGAGGGGCGATCCAGCGAGTGGATCCAGGCGAAGGTCTCCACCGCCCGGCGGGCCTTGTTGGATTGGAGGTGGCCGATCATGTGCCATCGGGTATCCGGGGGCAAGCGGTCCACCTTGGACAGGGCCTCCTGGACGTAGTTCTCCCCAAAGTCCCGGGCCCCGGCCCGGTACGCCGCCTCGATCCGCTCCGGGCCCATTTTTTTGGACACGGCCACCAGAACGATCCCGTCGGGATCGCGTCCGGCTGCCTCGGCCGCCCGCCGCACCCGCTCCAGGACGGCCCGGTACCGCTCGGCGATCTCGGTTGTGTGCTCCATCCCCATCACCTTCGGGCCTTGGGCCCGCGTGAAGGAAGCTTGAAAGCTAGAAGGCTAGAAGGCTTGAAAACCTCCGTGATCTCCAGGCATTCCGAGCATGATCACGCCTCTTTGGCGTCACCTTGCGGTCTCGGGGGCATGGGTTTCAGGGACCAGAATTCAGCAGACCGAAGACAGGAAAAGACCATGGGCACGCTCCTGCATCCGACGTTGCAACCTGTCCTCTGAATTCTGTCTTCTGACTCCTGAACCGCAGGCCCCATGCCCCTCGCCGCCAACGCCCCGGGATCATTGAACGTTACCTTTTCTCGTTGTCCGACCTCACGAGGGCCTGAGGGGGCTCCCAGGGGAGGATGCCCGTTCCTCGGAGCATCTCCAGGGCCTCCGCCAGGGGCAGCCCCACCACGTTCGTGTACGAGCCCTCGATCCGTTCCACGAACCCTGCCGCGCTGCCCTGGATCGCGTAGGCCCCGGCCTTGTCGTAGGGCTCCGGCAGGGCCGTGTACCACGCGATCTGGTCCTCGCCCAAGGGCCGGAACCACACCCGGGTGATGCAGGTCCGAGCGGCCTCGCCCCCCCCGGGGCCCAACAGGGCCACGGCCGTGATCACCCGGTGGCTCCGGCCCGAGAGCGCCCGGAGCATGGCGGCGGCCTCCTCCCGGTCCGCCGGCTTTCCGAGCACCCGCCGGTCGAGCACCACCGCCGTGTCGGCCGCGAGGATCCAGTCGGCCGGGAACTCTTGCCGGGCCGCCCGGGCCTTGCGCAGGGCCACCTCCCGGAGGCCCTCCTCCAATGGGATGCCCGGGGGCAGGGTCTCGTCCACCCCCGAGGGGAACACGGCCGCGTCGATCCCCGCCGCGGCAAGGAGCTCGCGGCGGCGGGGCGAGGCGGACGCGAGAACGAGTCGGGACATCCGGCTCCTCTCCGTAGCGGGCAACGCTAGACGATGGGTGAAAAAACTGTCAAGCGCTGGAGCGGGGTTGTACCGAGTTGCGTTCAAGCCGAGAGCTTCCCAGTAACTTCCGCTAGAAGGCTGGAAGGCTAGGAGGCTGGAAGGCTTGAAAGCCTCCTGGATTCCAGCATGTTTTATGAACCTTCATGCCTCTTCGCCTCCACCTCACGGTCTCGGGGGGCATGGGGCCTGCTGGAGAGCCGGGCGCGGCTCCTTGGCTCGCCGCGCCCCCCGAACATCTGTAGCTTTGTCGAATTCCAGGCCCCTCCGCTGTCGCCGCCCGAACAAGCTGCTCCGGCAACGGCATGCGAAGGCGCGGCGATCGGATGCTGCACTCGCGCACGGCCGGAAGCAGGCCCCATGCCCCACCGCCGCCGATGGCCCCAGGACCACCAAGCGTTACCTTTCCTCGTTGCCCGGCCCTGTACAGGGCCTGAAGGGGCTTCCC
>JAADGT010000181.1 GCA_013152215.1 Deltaproteobacteria bacterium | reverse complement strand
GCCGGTGCCGTGGCCGCCCTCGGGGTGGAGGCCGGGCTGCGGGCGGCCCTGGGGCCGTTCGCGGACGGGGGCCCGGGCGGGGAGGCCCTGGTGGAGGAGCTGGAGCGGGATGCCCTGTTCCTGGATCGGCTCCTCAGGGACCTGCGCATGGAGGAGGCCCTGGGGCTGGGGGACGAGATCGCGGCCCTTCAGCGGAGCCTGTTCGACGATCTCCAGCGGGGGGCCGACCCCAAGGACCTGGTCGAGCGGGTCGAGCAGATCCAGGACCTGCTGGCCCGGATGGCCCAACAGCTCGGACGCAGCGCCCGGCAGATGCCCGACGCCTTCGCCAACGCGGACGCCGTGGCGAACATGCCCCGCAGCGAGCTGGAGGAGCAGCTTCAGCAGCTTCGGGACGCCCTGGCCGCCGGCGATCAGGAGCGGGCCCGGGACCTGGCCGCCCAGATCCTTGAGACCCTGAGCCGTTGGCTCTCGGCCCTGGAGGAGGCAGCCCAGGGCGCGGCCAGCCAGGAGGTGGACCCGGTGCTGGCCGAGCTTGGAGAGGCCGAGGCCGAGCTGGGCGATCTGGCGGCGGACCAGGAGAAGCTGCTGGGCCAGACCCGGGACGTGGGCCGGGACGTGTCGGCCCGGGCCTGGGAGGAGTTCCAACGGTCCGCGCGGGAGGGGTTCCTGGCCCGCCAGGAGGAACGCCTCCGGAGGGTGGAGCAGGCCGCCCGCCAGATGGCCCGTGAAGCGCCCCGGACCGGGTTCCACGGTGCAGCCTCCCGCGGGGCGAGCCCCCTGGACCTGTTCGAGAAGGAGCGGGCCGTTGCCGGCGCCGCGAGGGAGCTGCGCCAGGCCCTGGCAGAGGACTGGGCCTCGGCCAGGACCGCCCTCGAAGCCCTGGAGGCGGCCGTGGAGGAGCTGCGGCAGGGAGTGGAGCAGGGGCTGGACCCCGACTCTCCGGCCCGGCCGCGGATCCGCCGATCGGCGGACACGGCCCGGCAGAACCTGGAGGCGATCCGGCGCGACCTGGACGCCCTCGCCCAGGAACGGCTGCGGTCGGTGAGCCCGGAGGAGGCGGCCCGGCTGGCCGAGGCGGCCCGGCGGCAGGCCGAGCTCAGGAACCGGGCCGGGGACCTGGCCCAACGCCTGGAGGAGCTGGGCCGCCAGACCCCGTTCCTCGGCCCGGAGGCTGCCGAGCGGGTTCGTTCGGCAGGCGGGCGCATGGGGCGGGCCGGAGGCCGGCTGGGCCAGGGGGACCCGTTCGGCGCGGTGCCTCCGCAGGTGGGCGCCCTGGAGGATCTGGCTGGCGCGGCTCAACGGCTGCGGCAGGCCCGCCAGCGCCTGGAGCAGGCCAGGCAAGGAGGCGGCATGGCCCTCCTGCGCCGACCCGGGGGACGCGGCAGCGGACGGGACGTGGACCGGGGGCCGGTGGAGATCCCCCGGGACACCCAGGCCCAGGAGCTCCGAGCGTTCCGCGAGGAGGTCCTGCGGGCCATGCGGGAAGGGCGGCCGCCCCCGGGGTACGAGGAGGCCGTGGAGCGCTACTACGAGCGCCTGATCCGGTGAGGCACGGGGAACGGGCCGAACGGCCCAGGAAAATCGAGGGTTCAAATGATTCTCCGTTCGTTTGGGCCGGCATCGCGCAGGGGGGCGAAGGGGTTCTGGCCGGCGGTCGTGGCCGCGCTCCTCCTGACGGCCCTGTCGGTCGGGGCGGCGCGGGGCGCCGAGGTGTACGGCGTGTCGGCCCGGGACCTGGGGCTGTACCTGGGCAGCAACCTCCTGGCCTCCTGGAGGGTGGCCGAGGCCCGGCAGTGGGTGGACCGTCTGGCCTCCGACCGCCCCGACGATCCGCAGGTCCGGGCGCTGGAGGCTCGGGTGCTGTTCTTCGAGGGACGCTACGCCGAGGCCCGAGACCTGCTGGACGAGCTGGGGGCCGAGGGGCCGTTCCGGGACCTGGTGGAGGCGACCTGGGCCCGCACCCGGTCCATGCAGGCGCGGGCCGGCGGGGGCTTCCGGGTCTTCTGGGACGACCCCAAAGACGAGATCCTGGTGGATTCGGCCCTGGAGGGCCTGGCCCGGGCGCGGGAGGCCGTGGCCGCGCGGCTGGGGTTCGATCCGGCCGGGGAAGAGGTGCGGGTGGAGGTCTATCCCACCGCGGCCGCGTTCACCGACGTGTCCACCTTGACCCGGAAGGAGGTGGAGACCTCGGGCACGATCGGGCTGTGCAAGTTCAACCGGATCATGATCACGAGCCCCCGGGCGACCCTGTGGGGGTACCGGTGGCGAGACACCCTGTGCCACGAGTACGTGCACCTGGCCGTGTACAGGCTGAGCCGGGGCCAGGCGCCCATCTGGGTCCACGAGGGGGTGGCCAAGTACCTGGAGGGGGCGTGGCGGGGGGTGGCGGGGGAGGTCGGGCCCGCGGGCCGGGCGCTGCTGGCGCGGCGCATGCGGGAGGGAACGTTGATCTCCCTGGAGGAGATGAGCCCTTCCGTGGCGAAGCTGCCCTCGGCCGAGGACACGGCCCTGGCCTTTGCCGAGGTCGGCACCATGATGGCCTTCCTGGTGCAGCAGCGGGGGCCGGACGCACTGGAGCGCCTGGTGGAGGGCATCGGGGAGGGGCTGGGGGACCGGGAGGCCCTCGAGGCTGTGTGGGGCGGGCCGTTCGACGCCTTCGACCGGGCCTGGCGGGAGTGGGTGGAGGCCCAGGGGTTCTCGGAGGACCCGGTGGAGGTGCTCGGGCTGCACCTGGCGGATCGGGGAGCCGAGGGGGAGGAGCCGTCGGACGCTCCCGATCCCCAGGCCCGGGACTATCTGCGCCTGGGCGACCTTCTCCGGGGCAAGGGGCGGATGGAAGCGGCCGCGGTGGAGTACGAGAAGGCCTATGCGTCCGCGCCCCGGGCCCCCGGGGTGGCGTCGCGCCACGTGCTGGGGCTCCTGACCCGGGGGCGGTTCGAGGAGGCTGTGTCCGTGGCGGATCGGACCCTGCGCCTCTACCCGGACCTGGCGGTCCTGTGGTACCGAAAGGCCCTGGCCCTGTGGGAGCTGGACCGGCCCGGCGAGGCCTTGGCGGCTCTGGACGAGGTGTTGGAGATCAACCCCTTCCACCTGCCCACTCGCCGGCTGAGGGCCGAGGTGCTCGAGCGGCTCGGGCGGCCCGACGCGGCCCGGGCCGAGGCCGAGGTGGTGGCGCTGCTGGAAGGGGGCCCGACCGGCCACGGCCGCACGGCCGAGTGACCCGGCACTCCACCATGCTCTTCGAAGGCTTGGCGGCGGTTCGAGAGCCGCCCGGCCGCCTAGCTGTCTAGCCGCCCAACGGGCCGAAGGCCCCAGACCAACGGCCGTTGACCGTAGACCGTCGACCGAAGTTATTGACCTGCCGGCAAAATAGGCGCGGCACCTCGGAGGGGGGGACAAGGGACCTGCCTCCGGCCGGGCGCGAAGCCGGGCATCGAGATTCGCCGCGCAGGC
>JAADGT010000004.1:3501-4291 GCA_013152215.1 Deltaproteobacteria bacterium | reverse complement strand
CGGCCCCCAAGCGCTCGGCCAGGTCCGCCAGGGCCACGGCCTCGCGCACGATGCCGTAGGTCGGGTCGTCCCCGAGGCGGGCGGTCAGGAGATCTGCGGCCCGGGCCAGGAACCGCTGCCGCACCTCGGGGGCGATGCGGCCCAGCAGGACTTCGCGCTCCACCAGGACCCACCCCGGCTCTCCGGGGCCGGGCTCGCCCCGTCGGTTCATGCGGTCGGAGTCAGACAACATGTCCAGGGCCAGCCCGACGAACGCCTCGACGTCCTCGAAATCCACCGACTGATCCGGCGCGAGCACGGCCCGGGTCCCGGGGTCGGCCGGGGCGAGTTCGGCCACCACGTCCAGGGCCCAGCCCAGCTCCCGGGGGGTGGCGTGGGCCGGCACGGCCGGATCCTCCCCGGACCGGGCCATCTGACCGGCCATGTCACCGAAGTTGAGCGCCGCCTCCTCGAAGTCGCGGTCGTGCCAGGCCAGAAACCCCGTGGTTCGATGATAGGTGCGGGCTGCCCGGAGCACGGCCGCCAGGTTGGCCAGGGTGGCGTTCTGCTTGAGGTCTAAGATCCGGTTGGCGAGCACCCGGCCCAGGGCCGCCTGGCGCGCCGTCAGCCCACCCGTGCCGAACCGCTCGGGCACCTCCATGCCGGCGTTGCGGAGCTGCTCCACCACCCGGGCGAACTCCTCCACCAGCTCCTGGATCTCCGCATCCTCCGGAACGGCGTCCAGGTCCTCGGTCAGCCCCTGCCACAGGTGCTCCAGAAGGGCCCGGGCCTCGTCGGGCGAAATGAAGTC
>JAADGT010000004.1:0-3458 GCA_013152215.1 Deltaproteobacteria bacterium | reverse complement strand
CCCGGGCCTGCTGCCGAGTGAGCCGAGACCCGGCCCCGCCGTTGTGGCAGGTGAGGCATCCGGGCCCGGCGCCGGTGGTCGGGACCTGGGCCCGGAGGGCCTCGCGCACGGCCTCGGCCGGGGAGCGCCCATCCACGCCCGCGGCGGCCAGCTCTGCGTGGAGGTCGGACAGGGCCCGGAACCACGCCCCGGCGTCCCGGTCCTCCCGGCGAATCGCCTCCACCAGGGCGGGGAGCTGGTCGTCCAGACGGCGCCGGAAATCCTCCAAGCCCCTCTGGATCGCCCCCCCGCTCACACCCGCCACCCCCAGGTCGTCGAGTGTTCTTTTCACTCGCCGGGCTTTTTGGATCGTGGCGGCCAGACGGCGGCGGGTCTCGGGTGCCTTCAGGCCCTCCCGGTCCAGGGTTGCACCCTCCAGGGGTCCGAGGACCCTCTCTCGCGCGATCTGGGCGGTTTCCAGGACGAGCCGAAGCCACTCTTCCCGGTCCGGGCCCCCTTCGAGCGGCCGGCTGGAGTTGTCGGCCGCCTTCTGGGCCACCTTGACGAGGACGAGGAGGGAGAGGGGATGGTCCGGATGGTCCCGGGCCCAGTCCTTTGATTTGACAAGAGCGTCGTACAAACGCTGGGCATCCTCCGCCCTCTCCGGCATGCCCGCATGAAGGGGGGCCCAGTACCGGATGAGGCCGGCCTGGAGGAAGGCGTTGGCTTCCTCGGTGATCTCGTTCATCCTCTCGTTGACTTCCTCCCCCGCCATACCGCACCCCATGTTGCTCCCCTCCCAGGTCATCCAGCCCAGGAGCTGCATGCGGGCGCAGTAGTCGAGCAAGGGGGCGAGCGCTTCCCTGCGCTGGGCGTCGGTCAGGGTGTCGGCCTGGGCCCTGTACCGCTCCACCATCCGCCGCACCAGCAGGTCCTGGCGGTGGAGCAGGGCCTGGAACCGAGCCTCGGTATCCCGAGAGATCCCGTCGCCATACAAGATCGAGCCGCCCATCTCCCACCATAGGAGCTGCCTAAATGCGACGATGCGAAGAACCTCACGGAGCCAGGCTGGCTCCCGTTCCTGGGTGCACCTCCATTGCTGCTCGAGGGTGCCCGAGTCCAGGCACGCCTCCGCGGTCTCCATCCATCGGCGGGTGGCCTCGGCCTCGGCCGCCCGGAGGGTTCGCTCGATCTCCCACCTCTCTCGATCCGTCAGGGGTCTGTCTATCGCCTTTTCCAAAAGGGGTGACAGCCCCTCCTTTATGAGAGCCCGCAAATCCTCGGGGCTGGATGCCTCTCGAATCCTTCGACGCAGTTTCCGTGCCCGGCGGATCGTGTCGGCCTCGGCCGCCTGCGCGGGATCTCCGTCGGCCACCGGCTCGGGCGCCGGCGGCGGCGGGGCGAACACCGGCGCCTGCTCGTCGTACACGTACTCGCGGGTCTCGCCCGTCTCGGGGTTCGTCACCGTCACCCGGGTGCGGCCCGAGGGCTCCCGGATCACGGTGCCGGTGGGGGTGTCGTCCACCCGGGTTCCGTCCGGCTCCCTGCGGGTTCGGAACTCGGGCTCCGGCTCTTCGGTCCCGGCCCGGGAGGCGGAGAGGGGGCCCTCGGCGTCGGCCGGCAGCACCACCGGCCCGGCCCGCTCCTCGAACCCGTAGGCGCGCACGTAGAGCTTCCACCGGTCGGAGTCGGCGTCGGGCCGCCACGCGTCGAACCGGTATTCACCCCCTTCCCCCCGCACGATGAGCATCAGTCCTTTGGATAGGCCCCCTTCCTCCGCGACCAGGACCTCGCCGTTTCCCACCGGAGCGGTCCGCAATAGCCCGTCTAGAACGAAGAACTGCTCACCCCAGTCACCCCCGGCCTGGATCGTCCCGCTTACCCGCTCCTCCCGGGGTTCCGGGCCCTCCCACCGGCCGGCCTCCGGGTACCACGTCACCGCGGCCGCCGGATCGGACACGCTCTCGGCCCCCAGGAACTCGGCCGGCCGCACCTCGAACCGGCCGGGGTACAGCCGCACGCTCACGCCGGCGCCCCGGTGGGCCGCCAGGGCGTAGCCGCCCGCATCGGTTTCCAGGTCGAACACGAGGTTGCCCGGGGTCCACTCGGCCCGGGCGAGGTCCCCGGCGGGCCACACCTCCACCGGCCCGGCGGCCTCGTAGATCCGGGTCCAGCCGTCGCCCTTCACCCGGACGTACCCCGTGCCCTCGTAGGCGAGCCAGACGCTCTCGCCCCGGAGCGAGGCGCGCACCTGTGCGCCGGAGAGGGGGCCGGTGATGTCGATGGCGCCGGTCTCGGGATTGCGGAGCGGGTCCTTGGGCTCGCGCCGGATCCACTGGCCCCGGGGGCCGCGGAGCCACACGAACCCCTGATCGTACTCGACCCTCCAGCCCTGCAGGTCCTCGGGGGTGGGGCCTTCCGGCCCGGCCGGGGCCGGCTGCTGGGCCACGGCGGGCTCCTCGGCCTTCACCACCTCCTGCTCCGGATCGGGGCGGGGCGGCGTGGTGGGCGGATCGGGCTCCCGGCCCAGGAGGTCCCTCAGGTAGGCCCAGAAGCCCGTGGCCGCATCCCACACGGCCTCGCCGGCCTTCCACACGAGGATCCCGGGCAGGGCCAGGGGGGCCAGCGCGTACTCCCACCGCACGAGGCCCGTGAGCTTGTCCCAGCGGAGCACCCCCGTCAGGTTCCCGAGGTCGATGGGGATCTCCACCGAGAACAGCTTCTCCGGATCGGGCCGGTCCGGATCGGCCCCGGGCGCGGTGTAGCGCTCGAACGCCTCCGGATCCACGTCCTCGTACTCCTCCACCCGGCCGTCGGGCCGCTCGATCCGGTACCGCCGGGTCTCGGCGTTGTACGTGTAGATCGTGCCGTCCGGGGCCACCCGGCGGGCCGCCTTCAGGTTCCCCTGCTCATCCCGGAGTTCGTAGGGGCCGTTGGGGTCGTCCAGTACCCGCTCCAGGTACCGAACGGCCGCCTCCAGGTGCTCCCGGGCCGGCTCGGGCAGATCTTCGTCCCCCAAGGCCCGCTCCAGCACGTCCACGGTCGGCGCGGCCTGAAGGGCGAATCCCTCCAGGTGGGAATCGGTGGCGATCCGGGACAGCGCCACCACCGAGCCCTCCACCAGGCCCGCCGCGGTGCCGGCCTCGTCCAGCAGGGGAGCCAGGTCCTGGAGGAGCCCCCGGGTCGCCGCCACCACGGCGTCGGGATCGGACGGGTCGGCCAGGAGCAGGGCGGTTCCCATGCGGCGGGCCACGAACAGGGCCACCTGCACGGCCCGCCGGGTGTCTTCGCCCTGGGCCAGGTCCTGCAAGGTCTCCAAAGCCTCCTCCACGAGCTGCAGGATCCGACGACCGTCGGGCGGGGCCGGGCCCTGCCACACGTTCATCTCGGCCACGATCTCCAGCGCCCGCGCCAGGAGCGTGAGGCCCAGGCGGACGTCCCGGTCCAGGGGCATCCGGGCGGCCGCGTCGGCGATGCGG